>NZ_NSGT01000034.1:0-72221 GCF_009192905.1 Xanthomonas sp. LMG 12459 | reverse complement strand
CATGACAGTTGACTCCTACGACGCCACAGCGCGAGGGGAGCCCGCTTTTGCGAATCCCCACTCCCGACTCCCCAATCCCGCCTCACTTCACACGGCCTCGCCAAACGCCTTGGCCAACCCGCGATACGCCTTGCGCTGCGCTTCGGTTTCCGGCGCCGGCGCCAGCACTTCCAGTTCGACGATCTGGTCGCCCGGCGGAGTGCCGGGCAGGCCGCGGCCGCGCAGGCGCAGCTTGCGGCCGGCGTCGGACTCGGGCGGAATCTTCAGTTCCACCGCCCCGCCCAGGGTCGGCACGCTGATGCTGGTGCCCAGCGCCGCCTGCCAGGGCGTCACCTGCAGGGTGTAGAGGATGTTGCGGCCGTCCACCTCGAACTGCGGATGCGCGGCGTACTCGATCTCCAGCAGCAGGTTGCTGCCGCCGTTGCCCTGCCCGCCCAGCCGGATCACCTGGCCGGGGCGCACGCCCTTGGGCACGCGCACGTCCAACTGCTTGCCGTTGATGGTGATGCGCACGCTGTCGCCGGCGTACACCGCCTCCAGCGGCACCGCCAGCTTGGCGCGGGTGTCGCCGCGCGGCGCGCCCGGTCCCGGTCCCGGTCCCGGTCCCGGACCGGGGCCGGCGCCGCCCTGGCGGGCACGCTGCTGGCGGGCGAACAGGCTTTCGAAGAAATCGCTGAAGCCGCCGCCGGCGCCGCCGTTGCCGAACACTTCCTCGAAGTCGAAGCCCTGCGCGCCGCCGTAGTTCGGCGGCGCGTGGAACTCCTCGCCCGGCCGGTAGCCCTGCGCGCGCAGCTGGTCGTAGGCGGCGCGCTTGGGCGGGTCGCGCAAGGCCTCGTAGGCCTCGTTGATCGCCTTGAACTTCTCTTCGGCCCCAGGCTCCTTGCTGACATCGGGATGGTACTTGCGCGCCAGCCGCCGGTACGCGGTCTTGATCTCGGCATCGCCGGCGCTGGGTTCCACGCCCAGGGTCGCGTAGTAATCCTTGAATTCCATCCATCACCTCAAAAAGAGTCGGCCCGCCGCCTTGCGGCAACGGGCCGGTTGCATGCACTGCGCCATCGCCCGGCCATTCTACGGCCGGCGGCGAGGGCGCGGCGTCGCGGTGGCGGCGCCGCTGCGAGCAGGCGCTTACTGCACGATCGTGGCCCCGGTATCGACCTGGATACGGCGCGGCGTGCTCGCCGGACGCTTGGGGATGCGCACTTCCAGCACCCCATGGTAGCCGGTGGCGGAAATGCCGTCCGGATCGGCGCTGTCGGGCAGCGCGAAGCGGCGATGGAAGCTGCCGTAGCGGCGCTCGATGCGCGAGAAGCGCTCGGTGTCGGCGGCCGATTCGCTCTTGCGCTCGCCCTTGATCGAGAGGATGCCCTTGTCCATCGACACCTCGATCTCCGACGGGTCGATACCCGGCAGGTCGGCGTACAGCACGAAGCGCTCCGGCTCCTCCTTGATGTCCACGCGCGGCACCCACTGCGCGGTGACGACGGCCGATTCGTCGGTGCCGCCGTTGGGGTCGAAGAAGCGGTCGAACACCTGCTTGATCTCGTTCTGGAATGCGGCCTGGGCCGGCCACTGGCGATAACGGACGATGCTCATCGTGGTCTCCTGAAACGTGAATGAGGTACACCCCGGAGGGGACGGTTCGCGGCGGCGGGACCGGCCCGCCGTCCATGCCGGTCAGATAGGCCTGCCGCGGCGCTTTTCAAGGCGTTGACGCCACCTTCCCATTTCCGTTTCTAGACTCGGTTCATCCAAGGAGCCCGACATGCCCATCCAGACCGGCGAACGCATTCCCGAAGTGGTGCTGCAGCGCATCCGCGACGGCGTGGAAGCCGTGGACACGCGCACGTTGTTCGACGGCCGCCGCGCGCTGTTGTTCGCGGTGCCCGGCGCGTTCACCCCGACCTGTTCGGAGAAGCACCTGCCCGGCTATGTGGAGCACTTCGAAGAGTTCCGCAAGCGCGGCATCGAGGTGTACTGCATGGCGGTCAACGACCCGTTCGTGATGCAGGCCTGGGGCAAGAGCCAGCTGGTGCCGGACGGCCTGCAGATGCTGTCCGACGGCAATGGCGACTTCGCCAAGGCGCTGGGCCTGGAACTGGACGCCAGCAGCTACGGCATGGGCGTGCGGGCGCGCCGCTTCGCGCTGTACGCCGACGACGGCGTGGTGCAGGCGCTGTTCGTCGAGGCGCCGGGCGAGTTCAAGGTCTCCGCCGCCGACTACGTGCTGCAGCACCTTCCCGACTGATCCCCTTACCCACCACAGGAAACGGCCAGCCATGTCCAACAAGCCAGCCACCCCGAAGACCGATGCCAAGCCGCTGCAGCACACCGCCGGCCTCACCGACACTGCCACGCTGCGCGCCAACGCCCGCCAGAGCATCGAGGACGGCGCGATCACCAAGAGCTACAGCGCCGACCGCGAGGCGGTGATCAAGATGCTCAACGACGCGCTCGCCACCGAGTACGTGTGCGTGCTGCGCTACTACCGCCACTACTTCATGGCCGCCGGCATGCTCGCCGATGCGGTCAAGGCCGAGTTCCTGGAGCACGCGCAGCAGGAGCAGGCGCATGCGCACAAGCTGGCCGAGCGCATCGTGCAGTTGGGCGGCGAACCGGACCTCAATCCGGACACGCTGACCGCGCGCTCGCACGCCGAGTACAAGGAAGGCGAGGATCTGCGCGACATGGTCAAGGAGAATCTGATCGCCGAGCGCATCGCCATCGACAGCTACCGCGAGATGATCAATTTCGTCGGCGACAAGGACACCACCACCAAGCGCATCCTGGAAGACATCCTGGCCCAGGAAGAAGAGCACGCCGACGAGTTCTCGGACATGCTGGAAGGCTGGATCGGCAAGTAAGCCGGTTCCGCATTCAAGCGCTTTCGTGGGAGCGGCTTCAGCCGCGACAGGCCGTTTCGATGGCGCCTGTCGCGGCTGAAGCCGCTCCTGCTTTTTTTCTTTTCGCGCGATACGCAAATCTCAAGCGAAAGCGAAGGCTTTCGCCCTTGCGGGCGAGTCACTTTTCTTTGCTTGTGCAAAGAAAAGTAACCAAAAGAAAGCACACCCTGCCTCGCGCCCTCCGCGCTGCGCGCTCCGGGTCCGCGTCCAGCCCGGGGATTCGCGGAAGGGGCATCCTGCCCCTGCCGCGAACGGCGCACATCCATGTGCGCCGCCCCTTCGGGGTTTTTCCCCGTACTGGCCGCCGCTTCGGAAGGGAACCCGGCAAGTCAAAAGCAACAGCAACAGCCAAAGCCAAGCGCCCCCCAGGGACTCGCGGTTATCGGTGTCCGGGAGCGATTGTGGGAGGAACTTCAGTCCCGACTGCTTCCGAGGTCGGATCGCCCGCCTACTCTGATCGTCGTCGTTGCGTGACAGTTGGCTTCTACGAGCGCGCGCCACCGCTGCTCAACGCAGCACCCGGAACCGCACCTGGGTCCAGGCGCCGTTGCTGGCCAGGGCGGTCAGGGTGTGGTCGCCGGCGTCGGCGAAGTCGCGCTGGAAGGTGCGTGCGCCCTCGGTGCGGGCGATCCAGCGGCCGTCCAGCAGCCAGTCCACCGGGGTGCTCGTGCCCAGTGCGCGCACCTGCAGACGCACTGTGGTGCTGCCCGGCGCGCGTGCCAGGGTGGCGCGGTCGTTGAGGCCTTCGATACGCAATACGTCGCTGCGGCCGCGGCCGTCGTCGCGGCAGTCAGGTGACAGCGCCGGCAATTGCCCGGCCTGGCGCTCGCTGGCGTGCAGCCATGGGGTCAGCAGTGCCGGCCAGCGCGCCAGGTCGCGGATGACCGCCTCGTGCGGTTGCGCGCAATCCGGCGACAGCCGCAGGCCGCTGTGAGCGTCCACCTGCACGGTCTCGCGGCCGGCGCTCCACAGCCGCGCGTCGCGCTCGGCGAAGGTCGGCGGCACCGCGCCGTCCAGCGCATAGGCGGAGAAGCGGCGTTGGCACAAGGCCGGCGGGGTCTGCTCGGCGGCGATGCCCAACGGCCAGCACACGTCCACCTGCTGCACCGTCGCCGGCATCGGCTGCGGTGCGTTGTCGCCGCGCAGGCGCGGTAGGCTGTCGATGGTCTCGAACATCAGCGGCAAGGCGGTCACTGCGCCGTACTGGCCCGGCAGCGGCGTGCCGTCGGGGCGGCCGACCCACACGCCGACGGTGTAGCGGCGGGTGCTGCCGATCGCCCAGGCGTCGCGGTAGCCGTAGCTGGTGCCGGTCTTCCAGGCCACCCGCGGACGCGCGCCGACGTCGAAGGTGCCGACGCCGTAGCCCGGACGCGGATTGGCCTCGAGCATCTCGCGCACGATCCAGGCCGCGCCGGGCGACATCAGGCGCCGTTCGATGCGCTGGTCGGTTGCGCTGTAGCGCACGTGGCCGGCGATGCCGTCGCGGTTGAGCGCGGCGAAGGCGCCGACCAGTTCCTCCAGCTTGGCGCCGGTGCCGCCGAGGATCAGCGCCAGGTTGGGCGTGCTGCCGCGCGGGAACTTCAGGCCGATGCCGGCGTTGCTCAGGCGCGCGGCAAAGCGCGCCGGGCCGACCCGGTCGAGCAGGTCCACCGCCGGCACGTTGAGCGACAAACGCAGGGCGCTGGCGGCGCCGATCGGGCCGTTGAAGGCTTCGTCGAAATTGCCCGGGCGGTAGTCGCCGAAACTCTGCGGGGCGTCGACCAGCAGGCTTTCGGAATGGATCAGGCCATCGTCCAGGGCCATGCCGTACAGGAACGGCTTGAGCGTGGAGCCGGGCGAGCGCCAGGCCTGCACCATGTCCACGTCGCCGAGCCGGCGGCGGTCGCCGAACTGCACCGAGCCGATGTAGGCACGCGCCTGCAGGTCGCGGTTGTCCACCACCAGCAAGGCCGCGGAAGTGCGCTCGGGCAGTTGCGAGAAGTAGGCGCTGACCCGGTCCTCCAGGGTGCGCTGCAGGTCGGCGTCGAGGGTGGAGACGATGTGCGCGGCGTGCGGGCGCTGCTGGCGCAGGCGCTCGGCCAGCAGCGCGGCGTGCAGCGGCGTCTGCAGCGAGCGCGCCACCACCGGTTCGATGCGCGCGTCGTCGACCTGCGCACGCGGCCATACGCGCAGCGCGACCATGCGTTCGAGCACCTTGTCGCGCGCCGCGCGCGCCGCCTCCGGATGCCGGTCCGGACGCAACCGGCTCGGCGCCTGCGGCAGTACCGCCAGCAATGCCGCCTCGGCCTGCGACAGGCGCGCGGCCGGCTTGCCCAGGTAGGCCCAGCTCGCCGCCTCCACGCCTTCGATGGTGCCGCCGTAAGGCGCGCGCTCCAGGTACAACTGCAGGATCTGCCGCTTGCTCAGGTGCGCTTCCAGCTGCAGCGCACGCAGCGCCTGCTGGGCCTTGCCCAACGGCGTGCGCGTACTGACCTCGGGCGGCATCAGGATGCGCGCCACCTGCATGGTCAGGGTGGAACCACCGGAGACGATGTGGCGCGAAAACACCCACTGCTTGGCCGCACGCAGCAGCGCCCAGGGATTGACCCCGGGGTGCTGCCAGAACCAGCGGTCCTCGTAGTTCAGCAGCGCCTGCAGGTACAGCGGCGAGACGCTGTCCGGCGTGGCCGGATAACGCCAGACGCCGTTGCTGTCGGCGAAGGCACGCAGCGGGGTGCCGTCGGCGGCCACCACCAGGGTCGAGGTGTCGCGCGACTTCGGCAGCGGCAGCGGGAACGCCAGGTCCAGCAACAACAGACCCGACAGCAGCGCCACCGTGCCCCAGCGCAGCCACGGCAGCAGGCGCGTCCAGCGCCGGGGGCGCCGCGCGGCGTGCGTGGCGGCGGTGTCGTCCAGTGGCATGCGGGCTCCCGATGGAAGCGGCCATTTTGCCTGTTGCGGCGACGACGCGGCGAGCGGGATATCCCCTGCCCGTTCGGCATCGCCGACGATGGGTGCCCAACTGCTCCGGGGCGCCAGCAACAATGCGCGCCTTCTGCCACTACGCCAGCGGCAATCGCAGCGTCGCCACGCTGCCTTGCGCGTCCGTACGGGCCTCCAGGCGCAGGCTGCCGCCCTGCGCTTCCAGGATCTGCCGCGACAGCACCAGGCCGATCCCCGAGCCACCGGGCTTGGTGGTGAAGAACGGCACGAACAGGTTGTCGCTGGGCGGCAGCCCGGCACCGCCGTCGCGTACCTCGATCAGCACACTGGCACCGTCGGCGCGCGCGCGCAGCGTCACCGGCGCACTGCCGCCGGCTTCCAGGGCGTTGCGCAGCAGGTTGATCAGCACCTGTTCGAGCTGGTCGGCGTCGGTGCACGCATGCAGCGACGGCGCGACCTCGACCTGCACTCGTGCATCGTCCAGCAGCCGCTGCACGCGCGCGCACAGCGGCACCAGCGCCACCGGCGCCGGGACCGGCGCGGGCAGCCTGGCCAACCGCGCGTAGCCGCCCAGGAACCGCTGCAGCGCCGCGCTGCGCTGTTCGATCACGCTCAGTCCGTTGTGCAGATCGGCCTGCAGCTCGGCGTCGAGCGCCTGCGGCGCGGCCGTCAGCAGGCGCGCCAGGGTGTCGGCGATCGAGGCGATCGGCGTCAGCGAGTTGTTGATCTCGTGACTGAGCACGCGCAGCAGGCGGCGGAAGGCCTGCGCCTCCTCCTCGCGCAGCGCGCGCTCCATCGGCTGCACCAGCAGCAGCCGCCCGGCCTGGCTGCGGCTGCGCAAGGCGGCGTGACCGATCTGCCAGCGCCCCTGCTGCCCGGCGAACGCATGCGGCTGGATGCTGCCCGACGGCACGTCGAACAGGCCGGCCAGTCCCAACGCCTGCGCGGATTGCCCGATCGCCTGCGGGGCGGCGACGCCGAGCAGGCGCTCGCCGGCCGGATTGACCAGGCGCAGGCGCTGGTCCTGTTCGAACGCGAACACCGCCCCGTCCAGCGCCGCCAGGGTCTTGCTCAGCAGTTGCAGGCTTTCGTGCGAATCGCGCTGTTCGTCCTGCAGGCGCTGCGCCAGGGCGTTGAAGCGCGCCAGCAGGCCGTCGGCATCGCGCGCGTCCTGCGCCGCACGCACGCTGTAGTCGCCCTCGCGCAGCGCGTCCAGCAGGCCACCGAGGGTGCGCAGGCGCTGCCCGGCATCGCGCTGCTGCCAGCGCCAGAGCGCCATGGTCAGCACCAGCACGCACAGCAGCAGCACGATCGCCTCGGGCAGCCGCGGCGCGCCGGCGACGAGCACCAGCACCAAGGCCAGCAAGGCCGGCGCCACCAGCCACAGCGGCCGGAAGCGCTGTCGCTCAGCCGGCGTCATCGCTGCGCAGCCCGTGCTTGCCCAGGCGCCGGTACAGGCTCTGCCGGGTGATGCCGAGCTGGTCGGCGGTGCGCTGCAGGTTGCCTTGGTGCTGTGCCAGCGCCTGCTTCAGCAGCAGCGCCTCGGCTTCTTCCAGGGTGAGTTGCGTCGACAGTGCCGGCGCGGCATTCGTCGCCGGCTGCAGGCGCAGGTCGTCGCTGCCCAGGGTGCTGCCATCGGCCAGCAGCGCCGCACGCTCCATCACATGCGCCAGTTCGCGCACGTTGCCGGGCCAGGCGTAACCGAGCAGCGCGCGCTCGGCGTCGCGCGCCAGCGTCGGCAGCGGCCGCCGGTAGCGGGAGCAGGCGGCGGCGAGGTAATGCCGCGCCAGCGGCAGGATGTCGGCGCCGCGCTCGCGCAGCGGCGGCACGCGCACCTGGAAGGTGTTGAGCCGGTACAGCAGGTCCTGGCGGAAGCGGCCGGCCGCCACGTCCGCCTCCAGGTCGGCATTGGTCGCCGCGACGATGCGCACGTCCACCCGTTGCGTGCGCGAGGAACCGAGCCGCTCGAACTCGCCGTCCTCGATCGCGCGCAGCAACTTGGGCTGCTGCTGCAGCGGCAGGTTGCCGATCTCGTCCAGGAACAGGGTGCCGCCATCGGCCAGTTCGAAACGGCCGGCACGGTCCTGGCGCGCGTCGGTGTAGGCGCCGCGCACGTGACCGAACAGTTCGGCCTCGAACAGGGTCGGCGCCAGGCCGCCGATGTTGACCTTGACGAAGGCCTGCGTGCGGCGCGGCGACCACTGGTGCAGCAACTGCGCCAGCAGGCTCTTGCCGGTGCCGTTCTCGCCCAGCAGCAGCACGTTGGCGCCGCTGCCGGCGATGCGCAGAAGGTCCTCGACCAGGCGCTGCATCGGTGCCGATTCGGCGACGAAGCCGGCGGCACCGTCCTGCAGCAACAGCGCCTGCGCCTCGCCCAGACGTTGCGCAGCGCGGCGGCTGCGATCCAACGCGATGCGGCTCTCCAGCACCGCCAGGACCCGCGCGTTCTGCCAGGGCTTCTCGATGAAATCCACCGCGCCCTCGCGCATCGCCGCCACTGCCAGTTCGATGCTGGCCCAGGCGGTCATCGCGATCACCGGCAGTCCCGGCCATTGCGCGGCGATCTGCGCGATCAACGCCAGGCCTTCGGCGCCGGAGGTGGTGTCGCGCGCATAGTTCATGTCCACCAGCACCGCGGCGAACGCGTCGCCGCGCAGGCAGGCCAGCGCCAGCTCCGGCGACTCGGCGCCGACCATGCCGTAGCCGGCGCTCTTGAGCAGCATGCGCAATGCTTCGCGCACGTCGGCCTGGTCGTCGACGACGAGGATGCGCGGCAAGGGCGGTGTGCGGGCGTCGGTCATGGCGCAGAGTCTAGCGGCCGGGCGTGGTGGACAGACGCCACGGCGCCCGTCGTGGCGTACCGGCATCGGAATGCAAAGCGCATCATTCGGCGCGCAAGGCCTGCATCGGCGGCACCCGCGCCGCGCGCCGTGCCGGCGCCAGCGCGGCGAGCAGGCCGGCCGCGGCCAGCACCAACAGCACCGCGCCGATCGCCAGCGGGTCGGCCACGCGCACCTCGAACAAATACCGCTGCAGCAGCCGCGACAGCGCCATCGCCACGCCCAGGCCCAGCAGCAGGCCCACCCCGATCTGCACGCCGGCCTCGCCCAGCACCTGCCGCCGCAGCCGCGCCGGCGGTGCGCCGAGCGCGGCGCGCACGCCGAACTCGTGCTGGCGCGCGGCCACCGCCACTGCCATCACCGCATACAGGCCGACCGCGGCCAGCAACAGCGCCAGCCCCGCGAACAGGCCGACCAGCAGCAGGTTGAGCTTCTGTTCGCCGGTGGTGCTGGCGACCAGCGCCTGCATCGGTTGCAGCTCGGCGATCGGCTGCTGTGGCGCCACTTCGTCGATGGCGGCACGCAGCGCGCGCTCGTCGGCACCCAGTGCGCCGGCCCGCAGATGCACCGCATAGGTCAGCGCGCCGAAGCCGCGGAGGATCTGCCACATCGGCTCGCTCATCTGTGCCAGCGGCTGGTACACGGTCGGCTCCGGTGGCTCGGCCGGGCTGGTGTGGCGCACGTCGCCGACCACGCCGACCACGCGCATCGACACGCGCTGGTCGCCGCCGTCGTCGGGCAAGCTGACGATCTTGCCGAGCGCCTGCCCGTGCAGGTAACGCGCAGCGAAGCTGGCGCTGACCACGCAGACCCGCTCGCCTCCGGCCACATCGCTGTCGGCAATCCCGCGCCCGGCCAGCAAGGGAATGCGGAAGACCTCCAGGAACTGCGGCGTGGCCAACCGGTACTGGCTATCGACGGACGGCGCGCCATCGATCTCCACGCTCCAGCTCAACCGCGTCGCCGTCGGCGGATTGGTCGACACCCCCACGCGGTCGATGCCCGGCACCTGCTGCAAGCGCGCGACGATACGCCGGGTCTGCTCCACCGCATCGGCCGCGGTGACGTAGCGCTCCTTCACCGGCGCCAGGGTGAACACCACCGCCGAGCGGCTCTCGAAGCCCATCGGCACCTCCGCCAGCTTCTGCAGGGTGCGGGTGAACAGGGCCGCGCCGATCAGCAGCACCACGGCGATGGCAACCTGCGCGATCACCAGGACACGGCCGAGGCGGCCGGCCTGCAGGCTCCAGCCGCCGCGCCCACCACCAGCCAGTTCCGTCACCAGATTGCGGCGGCGGCCGCGCACGATGCCCAGCGCTGCGGCCAACAGCGCCGTCGCGCCGCCGGCGAGCAGCGCGAACAGCACGCTGGCGCCGCTCAGATGCGGCGCCTCGCCGCGCATCCACATCAGCGGCACCCAGCCGCCGAGCAGACGCAGGCCCAGCCAGGCCAGCACCAGGCCGGCCAGGCTGCCGAGCGCGCCGATCAGCACGCCTTCGGCCAATGCCGGCAGGCTCAAGCGCAGCCACGAGGCGCCCAGCGCGGCACGCACCGCGCTGTCGTGGCTGCGCCCGAGCGCGCGCAACAGCATCAGGCTGGTGAGGTTGATCGCGGCGATCAGCAGCACGCAGGCAGCCGCGGCGAAGAACAGCCACAGGGTGTTGCCGCTGTTGGCGTCGTATAGGCTGTCCTGCAGCGGCAGCGCGTTGGGCGGCCGTCGCTGCAGCGACGCCCACCACGACGCGTCCATGTGCGGGCTGTTGCGCAACAGGGCCTGGAGCGTCGTCGCGGTCTGCGCGGACGCCGCGGCCACGCTGACCCCGGGCCGCAACCGCGCCACCACGATCTCGTTGGTGGACAGGTTGGTCGCGGCCAGGTCCGGCTGCATGTTGCGGATCAGGTCGAACGGCTCGGCCCAGGGGAAGGCCGCCGGCAGCACGCCGACGATCTGCACCGGCTTGCCTTCCACCTGCAGGGTGCGTCCCACCGCGGACGGGTCGCCATCGAAATAGCGCTGCCAGAAACGATGGCTGAGGATCACCGCCTGCGGCCCGCCGGGCCGGCTTTCCTCGTCGTTGAAGTTGCGCCCGGCCGCCATCGGCAGGCCGAGCGTGCGCAGGAAGCCGGCATCGGCACTGATCGACGCGACCACCTCGCTGGCAGCGCCGCGGGCGACGTTGGCCGGCACCGGGAACCCGCGCGCGATGCCCACCGACTGCAGGCTCGACATGCGCCGCAACACAGGGTAATAGCCGGGCGCAGCGACATTGCGGCCAGGATCGCTGGACAGGCCGAGGGTGACCAGTCGCTCCGGCTGCGGGAACGGCAGCGGCTTCAGCAAGGCCTGGTCGAGCAGCGCGAACACCGCGGTGGTGGTGGCCACGCCCAGCGCCAGGGTGAGCACCGCCAGCAGCAGATAGCCCGGCCTGCGCGCAAGCGTGCGCCAGGATTGCCGCATCTCGGCCCACTGCAGGGCGGCGCTCATCGTGCCTGCCCCGCAGCGCGCGCCGGCAGCGCCACGTCCTGTTCGTGGCGCAACCGCTCGAAGGTGTCCTCATCGACGATGCGGCCGTCGAGCATGTGCACGATGCGCTGCGCGCGCCGCGCGAATGCCGGATCATGAGTGACCATGCACAAGGTGGTGCCGTTGTCGTGCAGTTGTTCCAGCAACTGCATCACCGCCTCGCCGTTGCGGCTGTCCAGGTTGCCGGTCGGTTCGTCGGCGAGCAGGATCGTCGGATTGCCGGCCAGCGCGCGCGCCACCGCCACGCGCTGCTGCTGGCCGCCGGACAACTGCCCCGGATAGTGCTTCTGGCGATGCTGCATGCCGACCAGCTCCAGCACCTCGCGCACGCGCTGGCGGATCTGGCTGCGCTGGGCGCCCTCGCGGTAGGTCAGCGGCAGCGCCACGTTCTCTTCCACGGTGAGGTCGGCGATCAGGTTGAAGGCCTGGAAGATGAAGCCGATCTCGGCGTTGCGGATGCGTGCGCGGCCAACCGTGTCCAGTTCGGCGACGCTGCGGCCGTTGAGCCGGTAGGTGCCGCCGCTGGGCGCATCGAGCAGGCCCAGGATCGACAGCAGGGTCGACTTGCCGCAGCCGGACGGGCCGGTGATGGCGACGAAATCGCCAGGCGCCACGTCCAGTGCGATCTCGGCCAGGGCGTGGGTTTCCACTTCCTCGGTGTGGAAGACCTTGCTGAGCCCGTGCAGGTGGATCAGCGGCGTGGCGGATGGTGCGGGAACTGCGGTCATGCGGGATCTCTCCTGGTGAGGCTAGCGTAAGCGCAAGGTGGCGTCGGCATTCCACTGGCTGGTGTCGGACAGCACGACGCGGTCGCCGGCGCGCAGGCCGGCGCGGACTTCGATGCGGTCGCTGGAGGCGGCGCCGAAGCGCACGCGGATGCGCTGCGCGGTGTCGCCGCCGTCGCGCAGCACGAACAGGCTGCCGGCGGCGTTGGGCACGGCCAGCGCCGGGCGCGGGATGCTGACCACGTCGCGCAGCGTGCCGAGCACGATGCGGCCGTCCACCGACAGGTCCGGGCGCACGCCGGGCGGCAACGGCGGCGTCAGCCGCACGTCGACCGCCACACTGCCGCTGCGCACCGCCGGATCGATCCGCGCCACCTGCCCGCCGACCACGCCGTTGTGCGTATCCACCGCCACCGGCAGGCCTTCGATCACGTCCTTGGCCAGGACTTCGGGCACCTGCAGGCGTGCCAGCAGGTCGTCCGGGCGCGCCACCCGCGCCAGCTTGGCGCCGGCCTCGACGCGTTGGCCGGGCTCCACGTCCACTTGTTGCAGGATGCCGTCGCTGCCGGCACGTACCTGCAGCGAGTCGGCCTGTTGCGTGGCGATGGCCAACGCACTGGCGGCCTGCTCGCGCCGTGCCTGCGCCGCGCGCAGTTGCGCCGCCATGTTCTGCCGGAACGCGGCGACGCGCTTGCGTTCGATGTCGGCGCGGCCGCGTTGCTGCGCCTCCACGATCTGGCTCTGGGTCAGGTCGATCGCCGAGATCGCGCCGCCGTCGTGGCCGCGCCGGTAGGCCTTGGCCTTGATCTGCGCGATCTGCAACTCGGACTCGGCCTGCGCCTGCAGCGCCTGCTGGTCGAGGAGTCGCGAGGCCAGCGCGGCGTGCAGTGCGGCCAGGTCGGCATCGGCGCCGGCCAGCGCGGCGCGTGCGCGATCCAGGCCGGCCTCCAGTTCCGGATTGACCAGTTGCAGGATCGGCGTATCGGCCAGCACGCGCGCGCCGGCCTCGACCCGTTGCTGTTGCACGGTGGCCGGGGCCCCGGCGGTGATCCAGCGGATCTGCCGCGGCACCAGCACGCCGTTGGCGCGGACCTCGCGACGCATTTCGCCGCGCGTGGCCGCATCGATCCACACTTCGCTGCGCGCCACACTTGGTGCGGCGCGACCGCTGCCGAGCAGCGCAACGCCCAGCACGATCGCCACGGCAGCGGCTGCCACCAGCCAGCGGCGGCGCTGGCACCAGAACGAACGGTTCGGGGATTTCGCGATATCCATGCCTGCTGTACAGCAGGCTGCATGCCAATCGGCGAACCGCGCTAACCCATTGAATCCGTTGCGCCGCGACCGCTGCGCGCGCGGTCGCGGCGTCCGCAAGCGGTCGCGCAGCGACCGATTACGGACAGTTGAACGGCCATGCGCCGGTCAGGGCTTTTCCAGCGACGCGCGATAGCGCAGCAGCGCTTCCGGTTCGTCGGTCTGGAAGGCGCCGATGCCGGCGCGGTACAGCCGCCCCCACACCGCCTCCGGATCGCGCACCGCATCGGCATCGCCGCCGACGTCGGCGACGAAGCCTTCCCACAACGTATTGACCAGCAGCCGCACCTGTCGCTGCCTGGCCAGCGCCGTCACCGCCGGCAACTGGGCCAGACGCATCCGCGGCAGTTCGATCGCCACCGGCCGCACCTTGCCGTCGGTCTGGGTGCGCACGGTCTGCACCAGGTCGTCGGTGCCCGGCGGGTTGAGCAGCACCGGGGTGAAGTTGATCCGGTCGAACGGCGGCATCGATGCCAGGTCCTGGCTGGCGACGCCGACCTCGGTCTTGACCACCACCTGCCGCTCCATGCCGGCGCGGCGCACCGCGTCGACCACCTCGGCGTAGATCGGCGCCTTGACGTCGAGGTTGAGCATGATCCGGCCCTTGGCCGCGGCCAGCATCTGCTGCAGGGTCAGCGGATGCTGGTCGGTGAGCGGCGCGTCGGCGCCGCCCTCGTCGTCGCGCAGGCGCAACCGCGACAGTTGCGGCCAGGTCAGTTCGGCGACCTTGCCGGTGCCGTCGGTGGTGCGGTCGACGGTGGCGTCATGGAACATCACCAGGGTGCCGTCGCCGGCGCGGCGGATGTCGGTTTCGAGCATGTCCACGCCCAGCGCCACGCAGCGCTCCAGCCCCAGCAGCGAGTTCTCCGGTGCGTGCCCGGGAAAGCCGTGCGCGGGCGCGGGATTGTGGCAGCCGCGGTGGGCGACGACGAAGATGCCGCCATCGGGTGCGGCCAGGCGCGCCTGGATCGGGGCGATGGCGGCGATGGCCGGGGCCGTCGCGGTCAGCAGTGCGGCAATGATCGCGCCGCGCGAGAAAAGCAGGTTCATGGAAGGTCTCCGGCAACGGTCACAGCGACGGGGTGAAGCGCAGGCCGAGCCAGTAGGTGGTCGGCATCGAATAACTGTCCTTCAGCAGGTTCTCGCCGGGGCCGGTGAAGCTGGTGAGGCGGCTGTGGGTGACATTGCTGATCTGGCCGACCACGCTGAGCTGCTTGCTCACCGCCCAGGTCGCCGACAGGTCCAGCTGCGAACGCGGCGCCCAGTACAGATCCTGCCAGGCGATGTTGCTGACGATGGCGCGCAGCGCCTTGCCCTGGCGGTTGTAGGCCGCACGCAGTTCGACGCCGCCGACGGTGTAGAACAGCGAGGCGTTGGCGGTGTAATCCGGCTGCCCGACCAGGCGATCGACGGTGCGCTGGCTCTGCACCAGGTTGGGCGCGCTGCCGCTGGTGAACGGCACGTCCATGCCGCCATCGAGCAGCGCCAGATTGGCGCTGGCGCCCAGGCCGGACAGCGCCGGCACGCCCGGGAACAGGGTGTTGAACACTGCGCTCAGTTCCAGGCCGCGCACGTGCGCCTTGGCGGCGTTGGCCGGAGTGCTGATCAGCACGTTGGAATAGGTGGTGCCGTTGAAGCTGAACTGGTCGGTGCGCGAGAGGGTGAAGATCTCGTCCTGGATGCGCTTGTCGAACAGTGCCGCGGCGAGCATGCCGTCGAAATCGTCGGGCAGGCGCCATTCCAGCGACAGGTCCAGGTTGGTGGACACGCGCGGCTTGATGTCGGGATTACCGATGGTGACGGTCACGCCCTGCGCGTTGGGATTGCCCATGTCGCTGCTGTTGACGAAGCCGATCGAAGTGCGCGCGGCGTAAGCGTCGTAGGGCGGACGGCCGAGCGTGCGGCTGGCGCCGGCGCGCAGGTCGAGGCGGTCGTTGACGTGGTAGGTCATCACCGCCGACGGCAGCACCTTGGCGTAGCGCGACTCGGTCGGCGCATCGACGTAGACGTAGCTGCCGGTGGCCGCATCCAGTTGCCGCTGGCGGCCGACGGTGGACTGGTCGGTATGGTCGTAGTGCAGGCCGGCTTCCACATCGAAATCGTCGGCGCGATAGCCGACCAGGCCGTAGGCACCGAAGATCTCCTCGCGATGGCTGAAGTTGTCCTGGTTGCTGAAGGCGCTCTGGTCGGTGCGGTTGAACGCGCTCAGCGGCGTGGCGCTCAGCACCTGGTTGGCCTTGTCCGGATCGATCGCGATCAGGTTCAGGCCCAGGTAGCGCATCGGCGCATTGGACGGCGCCAGCACGTCGGCGATCTTCAGCGGCGGCGCGCTGCGGTTGGGCTGGTATTCCACGCGGTAGATGTCGAAGCCGGGTTCGTCGCGGGTGTAGCTGAGGCCGCCGCCGAAGCCGAAGCCGCGGTCCATCTCGCCACGGTTGAAGGCGTAGTCCAGGCGCCCGGTGAGCACCTTGTCGCGCGCATTGCGCTGGTAGTCCGGACGCCAGTACAGCAGGCTGTAGTTGTCGTAGTTGTAGTACGCCTGCGCCGCCATCGGGAAGCGCTGGTTGAGTGCAGAGGTGTCGTAGTTGAAGCCATAGGCCGCCGTCGGCACCACGGTGACGCCGGGGCCGGTCTGCCCGGTGGGCACCGCCGCCGGGCGCTGCGCGCCGGTGACGTACTTGATCATCTTGATCGGTTCGGCATAGGTGGCATCGGACCAGGACGCGCGCGCCGACAGCACCTGGCGGTCGTCCGGGCGCCATTCGAAGCCGGTCTGGCCGAGCTTGGTGCGGGTGGTGGTGATCTGGTTGGAGTAGCCCACTTCCACGTCGCCGACCGGGTAGGTGCCGCTGGTGGCGGTCTGGTTGTAGACGCGGTTGCGGTTGCGCGGATCGAGGATGACCTCGTTGCGCTCCATGTTGTCGCGGAAATAGTAGTAGCCGGCCATGGCGTAGGCCTGGAGGGATTCGCTCAACCGCGCCTCGAACTTGCCGGTGAGGCCGTAGCGGTCGCGCTTGTCCATCACGTACCAGTACTTGTCCTGCTGCGGCACGGCCCAGCCGTTGCCCAGGTTGTTGCCGCTCTGCAGTACGCCGCTGTTGTCGTAGAACCCGTAGTGCACCGTGTCGGTGGTCATGTGGGTTTCGGTGTAGCTGCTCAGCGTCTGGTAGTTGCCGGACAGGGTCAGGCCGTACTGCCCTTCGCTGCCGAAGGTACGGCTGCCGGTGGCGAGCAGGCGGTAGCCCGGGTCGTCCTGGTCGCGCGGCTTGCCGACGTCGTTGGCATGGCCCAGAGAGGCCTCGGCGGTGAAGAACGGCTTGCCGCCGTTCTCGAACGCGCTGCGGGTCTTGAGATTGATCGCACCGCCGGTGGCGTTCGGGTCCAGGTCCGGGGTGAAGGTCTTGATGACCTGCAGTTCGCTGACCATCGAGGCCGGCAGGATGTCCAGGCGCACGCCGCGGGTGATCGAGCCCAGCGTGCCGTTGGGCGTGCCCGGCGAGGCCACGGTCAGGCCGTCGATGGTGACATTGTTGTAGGACGGGCCGAGGCCGCGCAGCACCGGGGTGGCGGCTTCGTCGCGCGGATGTTCGTTGTCGGTGGCCGGCAGCACCGACAGGCCGGGGATGCGGCGCAGCGCCTCGACGATGGTGGTGTCCGGCAGCGCACGCACGTCGGTGGAGCTGACCACGTCGGTGATGTTGGTGGCCGCGCGCTTGCTCTCGATCGCGGCGGCGTTGGCCTTGCGCACGCCGGTGACCATCACGCTGGACAGCGTGGTGGTGCCGTCGCCGCTGGCGGCGGCGTTGGGCGTGGTGTCAGGCGTGGCGTCGCCGACGGCCGGTGCGGTGGCGGCCGCGACGGCGCTGGCGTCGGCAGCGAGCGTCGCCGTGGTGGACGCGGCGTCCTGTGCGAGCGCGGCCTGGCAGCTGGCGGCGAGCGCGCAGACGATCAGCGCGCGGCGCCGATGGGTGAGTGGTTGCATGGCGATGTCCCCTGGTTGACCGAATTAAGTAACTTAAAGTTCGTTATTTAATCCCAGGGATATGACGCTGCGATGGCGGCCAGCGGAAAACCTGGCGACAGCGCCCGCGCGGCAGTGGCCACGGCGTTTCGTACGGCATCGGCCAACGGCCGGCCGCTCGCAGGGCTTGGAGCGGCCAATGGCATCGCTGCCGGCGCAACGGCGCCGGCACCGTGATCGCCAGGGCGCGGCGACGGCGCGGCGCGGATCAGGGCGCTGGCGCGCGCGGCGGCAGCAGGCCCAGCGCGACCAGGTCCTCGCGCAAGGTGACGGCGTCGCGGAACTGCAGCGCATGCATGCCGGTGGTCGCGGCGGCGTGCACGTTGCGCGGCGCGTCGTCGATGAACACCGCCCGCGCCGGGTCGATCGCATAGCGTTCGCACAGCAGCGCGAAGATCGCCGGATCCGGTTTGACCAGGCGCTCCTCGCCCGACACCAGCACGCCCTCGAACCACTGCAGGAACGGGTAGCGCTCGCGCGCGATCGGGAAGGTCTCGTGCGACCAGTTGGTCAACGCATACAGCCGCACGCCCTGCCCGCGCAGTTCCTCCAGCACTGCCACCGTGGCGTCCAGCGCCCCGCCGAGCATCTCCGGCCAACGCGCGTGGTAGGCGGCGATCATCGGCGCATGCGTCGGATGCAGCGCGCTCAGTTCGGCCACCGCCTCCTGCCATGGCCGCCCGGCATCCTGACGCTCGTTCCACTGCGGGCTGCACACCTCGCGCAGGAAGGTTTCCATCGCTGCCTCGTCGTCGAACAGACGGCGGTACAGATAACGCGGGTTCCAATCGATGAGGACGCCGCCAAGATCGAACACCACGGTGTCCAGGTGGGGTGCGGCAGGCGGGGAGGATGCGGGGGGCATGACAGGCTCCAGGAACGAGAGGGGGACGCAGCGGCGGACCAGGCGCGCGCCGGCGGCGGCGCGCTGGGTGCGGCGGTCATGGTAGCCGTCCCTTCTGGCTGACAGTGCTGGCCGGCGTCCCTTCATCCCCGGCCCCTGGGGGGTTGGTGCGGGATTGCTGGTGGGGTTCTCTGGCGGTCGGACCCTCACCCCCGGCCCCTCTCCCGGGGGGAGAGGGGAGTCAGGCGGCTTCCCTGGCGGTCGGACCCTCACCCCCGGCCCCTCTCCCGAAGGGAGAGGGGAGCAGGTCAGGGCTGCACGACGTTGATCGTGCCGGGGTTGCTGCGCCCCACGCCGCGCAGGTCGGGGCGGTACATGTCCTCGACCAGCGACGGCGGCACCGTGTAGGTGCCCGGGGTCACCGCGCGCACCAGGTAGAACACCTGCGCCTTGCTGCCCGCCGACAAGCTCAGCGCGGCCACGTAGCGGTCGTCGCGGAACTCCTCGTGCTTGACGTCGGCGGCGTTGGAGCGGTCGCTGATCTCGATGCCATCCACCACCACGTCGGCCCACTGCTTGGCGTCGCCCAGGTTGAAGTTCTCGATCTCCAGGCCGGCCGGCAGCAGGTCGGTCAGCAGCGCGTCGGGCATGCTGGTGTCGGAGGTGATGGTGACGCGCACGATCAGCGCCTCGCCCTCCTTCAGCGGCTGCGGCGTCCACGGCTTGCCGTCGGTGCCGTAGAAGCTGCGCTCCACCTTCAGCGTGCTGTCGTCGGCCGCCGGCGGAGTGCGCGGCACGCCGGCGATTTCCAGGCTGGCGTACAGCGGCGGCTGGCCCTGCGGCAGGAAGTGCACGCCGCGCGCCAGCTCGGCCTCGCCGAACTGGCGGCCGAAGGCCTTGGCCGGGGCGATCGCCTCGCTGCTGTCGCCGATGCTCAACTGCCCGGACACCTGCGCGGTCTGGCTGTTGAGCAAGGCCTTGCCCATGCGCGCCAGCGCCACCTGCTCCTGCGTGCTCAGCCACAGCCAGCCGCCGCGGCGGCGCGCGTCCAGCTCGCGGCCCAGCGCCATCACCCGCGCGTCGTACTCGGGCTTGGCCAGGCCGCGCTCGTGCAGCAGCGCGATCATCAGCGCGTCGTCGCGGACCACGCTGCCGTAGTCGCCGAAGTAGCGCGGCCGGTCGGCGCTGTCCTTGGCGAAACCGGCGGCGATCGCCGCCTCGCCACGCTTCTTGTCGCCCTGCAGCGACAGCGCCACGCCCAGGTGCACCAGCGACAGGCCGGTCAGCGCCTTGCCGCGGTCGTTGTCGTACAGCGCGCGCAGCGTGCCCAGCGGCGCGCGGTTGACCCGCGCCAGCACGTAGCCGGACCAGGCCTGGTTGGCGAACTTCAGGTTCTCGCGGCGGTCCTGGCCGTAGAAGTTGTTGCCGCCGGACAGCAGGTCCTCGCTGAGCCGGTTCAACGCCTTCTGCAGCACGTTGTCGGGCACCGCGAAGCCGGCGTCCTTGGCGTCGAGCAGGAACTCGGCGATGTACGGGGTCAGCCCCGGATTGACGTAGCCGTCGTCGCCCCACATCGAGAAGTGGCCGCTAGACACCTGCATCGAAGCCAGCCGCCCGAACGCGCCTTCCATGCGCGCGCGGCGCGTGGCCGCATCCAGGCCCTTGACCCCGAGCAGGCGCGCGGTGGCGTCGTCGAGCAGCAGTGCGGCGTAGCCCTTGCTGGTGGTCTGCTCGGCGCACCCGTAGGGGTATTCCAGCGCGCCCTGCAGCGCGCTGGCGAACGGGATCGGCGGCAATGCGCTGACCAGCATGCGTGCGTTGACCGAGCCGGCCATCAGGCCTTCGGCATCGCTGGCGCCCAGCGTCACCGGCGCCAGCGTGTCCAGCACACGGGTCTGCGCGCGCAGCACCGACGGCCACGCCGCACGCACCGGCAGGTCGTAGCGGCGGTCGGCGGCATAGCCATTGCCCTCCACGCGCACACGTACCTTGGCCACCGTATAGCCTTCCTGCGCCACCAGCGGGAAGCTCAGCGTGGCCTTGCCGTCCTTGCCCAGCTTGGCGCTGCGCGCGTTGTCGGCGATCGCCAGCGGGCCTTCGCCATCCACCCGCACCTTGAACTCGCCCGGCTGGCCGGTGAAGTTCTGCACGTCCAGGGTCACCGTGCTGCGGTCGCCCGGCGCCATCACCCGCGGCATGCTGGCCTCGGCCACGATCGGCGCGCGCACCAGGGTCTCCACGTCGCGGTTGCCGTAGCGCTCGTCCGAATAGACCAGCGCCGACACGCGCAGGGTGCCGTTGAAGTCCGGCACCGGCAGCTGCACGCGGGCGTTGCCCTTGGCGTCCAGTTGCACCGGACCGGAGAACAGGTCCACGGTCTGCACCCGCGCGGTCGGCCGCTTGGCCTGCGGCAACGCCGCCAGCGCCATGTCGCCGCCGAAGCGCAGCTTGCCGGTGCCGCCCTCGAAGCTCTCGATGACCCGGCCATAGATGTCGTAGGCGTCCACGCCCAGGCGCCGCTGCGCGAAGAACTGCGCGTTGGCGTCGGGCACCGGGAAGCGGGTGATGTTGAGGATGCCCACGTCCACCGCGGAGATGGTCACGTGCGCCTGCTTGCCGGCCAGTTCCGGCACGCTCACCGTCACCGGCAGCGGCTGCTCCGGGCGCATCTGCTTGGGCGCGACCAGGCCCACCGCCACGCGCCGGGCCTTGCGGTCCATCGGCACGTAGGCCACGCCGACCGCGCGCGCGGGGGTGATCTTGCTCGGCGCCGAACCGCCGCGGAACACCAGCGCGGTGACATAGACGTCGTGGCGCTCCCAGTCCTTGGTCACCGGGATCTCGAAGCGGCTGCCCGGCTTCACGTCGATGTCCTGCACGTACAGCATGCGGTCGCTCTCGACCATCAGCAGGCCGGGGCCGGCATGCGGCGGGGTCAGGGTGACCTTGAGCGTGTCGCCGGCCTTGTAGCCGGTCTTGTCCAGCGCCAGCTTGACCTTGTCCGGACGCGCATCGAGACCGCGGTTCTCGTCGTTCCAGCTCCAGCCGGCATGGAACGGATAACGCGTGGTCAGGCCGGTGGCCGGGTCGAACACGTCCACCCGGTACTCGCCCCACTCCACCGGGAAATCGAACTTGGCGGCGCTGGCGCCGGCATCGACGGTGAGCGTCTGCTTGTTCTCGAAGCGGCGGGTGAAGTCGTAGTCCCAGCGGTTGTCGGTGAACGCCCAATGGTAGTCGCGCAGCTCGCGCACCAGGGTCACCTTCAGGCCCTTGGCCGGCTGCGGCTTGCCCTGCGCATCCACCCGCATCAGTTCGAAGCGCGCGTTGGCGTTGGCGTCGGCGCCGTCCTTGTCGTCGAACAGCGGGCGCACGCCGACCAGCGCCGGCGCCGGCCACAGCACGCGCTTGAGCGTGCGGGTGACGGTGCGGCCGCCCGTCTCGTACACGCTGGCCGAAACCAGCGCGGCGATGGTGCTGGTCGGCTTGGCCTCGTCGGGCAGCGCCAGGTCCTCGCTGAGCTTGCCGTCGGCGCCGAACTCGGTATCGACCACGTCCTTGGCTTCGCGCGGCAACTGCAGGGTCGGGTCGCCGAAGAAGTAGCCCGGCAACGCCTCCACCGGATGCTGCTCGACCGCCACCGCCAGCTTGGCGGTGAAGCGGTTGCCCGCCGCCGGCGCGCCGTACAGGTAGGCGGCGGTGGCCTGCAGCTTGAACGGCTCGCCCGGCTTGAGCGTCTTCTGCGCGCTGTCCAGGTCCAGCTTCATGCGCTCGGGCAGGAACTCCTCGATGCGCAGCGTCATGCCCTGCACCGCTTCCTTGCTGGTCGGGTCGGTGCGGAACTCCACCTGCCAGCGCCCGGTCGGCGCATCGGCGGGGATCAGTTGCTCGAAACTGAAGTAGCCCTGCTCGCCCGGCTGCAGCCGGGTCTCGCGGAAGATCTTGCCGTCGGGCTGCTTGAGCCGCAGGAACACCGGCTGCGCGCCCTTGCCGGTGGTCGGCACCGGCTTGCCGTCGTTGTCGCGCAGCAGCGCCGACACCCGCACGGTCTCGCCGGGGCGGTACAGGTCGCGGCCGGACCAGGCGAACACGTCGAACCAGGCGTTCTCGCGCCCGGCCACCGCGAACTCGCTCAGGTCCAGCGCCGGCTGGTTGAACGGCAGCATCGACAGGTCGGTGCCGCTGCGCGCCACCAGCACCTGGCCGGCGTCGAGCGTGTAGTTCAGCAGCGCGTTGCCGTTGTCGTCGGTCTGGCCCTTGAGGAACAGCTCGCCGTCGGCGCCGAGCACGCGCAGCTCCACCTTCTTCAGCGGCTCGCCGCTCTGCAGCGAGGCGGTGTGCACGAACAGCTTGTCCTTGTAGGCGCGCGCGTGCAGGCCGATGTCGCTGACGGTGAAAAAGGCGGTGTCGTATTCGTTGTCGAACTTGCCGGGGCGGCGCAGCACCGCGAAGTACAGGCCCGGCGCCTGCAGCTCCTTGATTTCCTGGATCGGCAGGTAGGTCAGCGCGCGCTCGTTCTTGTCGCCGCCGAGCACGAAGCGGTTGACGTAGACCGAGTCGGCCATCTGCGAGATCGGGGTGTGCTCGCCGTAGTCGCTGTCCAGTTCCCAGGTGCCGCGGCGGCCGCCGCGCTGGTACTGGGCGAAGAACGTCGGCAGCGCGCCCTCCTTGACCCGCATGAACTCCACGTCCACTTCCGGCACGTTGAGCGAGACCACCGGCAGCCCGCGGCTCTCGCGCGCCGGCAGCACGCTGCCCTGCGAGGCGAAGCCGACCGCCGGGGTCAGCTCGCCGGTGTAGACCTTCTGCTTGAGCGGCTTGCCCAGGCGGCTGCCGTCGGCGGCCAGCAGGTCGGCCGAGATCACCACGGTGTAGTCCTTGGCCGCCTCCACGTAGGGATAGCGCAGGGTCTTGCCGTCGTCGGACAGCGACCAGGCGCTCTCGTCGGTGCCGACCTTCTCCTCGAAGCGCAGCAGCTTGTCGAAATCCTGGGTGCCGACCAGCGGCCGCGAGAACTCCAGCGCCAGCGACAGCCCGTCGCTCTTCTGGTCGGGATAGGCGCGGACCAGGCCGAAGCCCTTCATCGCTTCCTTCTGCCCCTTCACCGGCTCGCCGCTGGCCTCGGGCAGCTGCCCGGATTCGTTGCGCTTGCAGCCGCCCAGCGCCAACGCCAGGCCCAGCAGCAAGAACGTTCCCATCAACCCTGCGCGCAGGCCCGCCCAGCGCCGCTTCGAATCCGTGTGCATGCGTTCGCTCCGTGAATGTGGCGCGAGTATAAAGCGCCGGCGCGACGGCTGGAGAGGCGAAGGTGCGCCATCCGTCGGCGTGTGCGCGGCAGGCCACCGTCGGCGCGGAAGCACGTACCGCAACCGCGCCACCGGCCGCCGTGGAGCCCCCCCAGCTC
This sequence comes from Xanthomonas sp. LMG 12459, assembly GCF_009192905.1. NCBI lineage: Bacteria > Pseudomonadati > Pseudomonadota > Gammaproteobacteria > Lysobacterales > Lysobacteraceae > Xanthomonas > Xanthomonas sp. LMG 12459. The sequence continues at coordinate 48,724 of NZ_NSGT01000034.1, read as the reverse complement.
TACATGGCTTCGGGCCATCGGCCGCGACAGGTAGCCCCGGGAACACCCGTCGCGGCCGAAGCCGCTCTTACCCTGAGTACCCGCGCACCTTCGCTCGAGGTCATGTGGGAGGGACTTCGGTCCCGGCGCGGCGGCAGTGGAGGCGCCGATGGCTCCACTCGTCGGGACTGAAGTCCCTCCCACAGGGGAGCCAATCCGATCGCCCATGCCGACAGCACCCACGGCGCGAGCCTCTTGTGGGAGGGACTTCAGTCCCGACTGCAGCGCAACGGATCAGCCACTGGCTCCGCTTGTCGCGATGAAGCTGCTTCCACAGCGGGCAATCCCATGCGCCATGCCGACCCCCACAGCACCGAGGGCACGAGCCTCTTGTGGGAGAGACTTCAGTCCCGACTGCAGTGCAACGGATCGGCCAGTGGCTGCGCTTGTCGCGATGAAGCTGCTTCCACAGCGGGCAATCCCATGCGCCATGCCGACACCCACAGCACCGGCGGCGCGAGCCTCTTGTGGGAGGGACTTCAGTCCCGACTGCAGCGCAACGGATCGGCCAGTGGCTGCGCTTGTCGCGATGAAGCTGCTTCCACAGCGGGCAATCCCATGCGCCATGCCGACATCCACAGCACCGACGGCACGAGACCTCTTGTGGGAGGGACTTCAGTTCCGACTGCAGTGCAACGGATCGGCCCACTGCCCCGCTTGTCGCGACCACACGTCAGCGCAGCAGCCGCTGCATGTACAGCGCGATCAGCCGCGGCCGGTCCAGCGCCAGGCAGACCTGCGCATTGGCCGCAGCCCCCGGCGCGTCCGCCGTCGGCGTCTCGCGGGTATAACCCTTGTCGTCGACCACGATGCGCAGCGGCACGGTGGGGCACAGGCCGGGATCCAGCAACTGCGCCAACGGCACCACGTCGAACAGGGTCGGGGTGGCGCTGGCCCAGGGCTGGTCGGTGTCGCGCCACTGGTAGTAGAGCTGTGCCAGCGCGTCGGTCAGCGGTTCGCCATGGGCGAACAGCGCCACCCGCTCCGGCTCCTCCAGGGTCACCTGGGTGGCGTCCAGCGGCAGCATCACGATCGGCACGCCGGCGCCGAACACGCGCCGCGCAGCGGGGATGTCGGCGGCGATGTTGTACTCGGCCGCCGGCGGACTCGGCGGGCGGTAGCGCGACTTGCCGTAGCCCACGCGCACCGAGCCGCCCATCAGCACCACCTGCTTGAGCTGGGCGAAGCCGGCCGGGTCGCGCTGCTGCGCGCGCGCCGCGTCGGTCAGCGGGCCGAGCACCAGCAGGGTGACTTCGCCGGGATAGCGCCGCGCCTGGTCCAGGATGAACTGCGCCGCATCCGGCGCCTTGCGCGGCAGCGTGCCCTTGGCTGCCCAGCGTGCCTGGCTGAAGGGAATCGTGCTGTCGGTGCGCTGGCCGATCGCCAGCGGAATCTCGCTGCGGCCGGCCTGCTGCAGCAGCCGCTGCAGCAGTTGTGCGCGCAGGCCGGTGTCGCCCCAGGCCGAAGCGATGCCCAGCACCTGCAGCTCCGGGCTGCGCAACAGTAGTGCCAGCGCGAATGCATCGTCGATGTCGTCGCCGACGTCGGTGGACACCACCACCTTCTGCACCGGTGCGCTCGTCGTTGGCGCTGGCGCCGCCACCGCATCGGCCGCCCAGGTGGCCGCGATCAGCAGCGCCGACGCCGCCCATTGCTTCAGCACGCGCATGCGCGTCTCCCAAAAAAAGAACCGCCGGCATGATAGCCGGCGGTCGGTGTTGCGACGGCGAGGCCGCGAATCAGAAGTTGGCGCGGAACTGTGCGCCGACGATGCGCGGATCGTTGATGAAGCCGGTGAGGTTGTTGAAGTCGATCGCACCGGTGGCGCGGATCTGGTTGGTGCAGTTGCGGCAGAACACCGAGACTTCGTACGCGCCGGCGCCCCAGTTGTAGCCGATCTTGGCACCGCCCTCGAGCAGCGGCTGGCCGACGAACTCGCGCGAGTCGTATAGGAAGAAGTTGATCTCGCTGCGGTAGGACCAATCGGTGAAGAAGAAGAACTCGGCGTCGTCGCCGACCGGGATGCCGTAGCGCAGGGTCGCGTTGCCCATCCACTTGGCCGCCTGCGGCAGCACGTTGCCGTCGATCAGCGCGCGGCCGGAGGCATTGATCGGATCGGTCACGGTGCAGGTGCGGCACACGCCCACCGACAGGGTCGGGTCCTCGATGCGGGTCCAGTTGTAGGCGCCGCCCAGGGTCATGCGCAGGTTCTGGGTCAGCAGCGCTTCGAAGTCGAACTCGGCGCCGCGCGCCTTGGAGGCCTTGGCGTTGAGCAGGCGCACGTCGTTGGAGGCGCCGCCGACCGCGGTCAGCTGCTGGTTCTTCACCTTGAAGTCGTAGACGTCGAAGCTCAGGCGCGCACGCTTGTCGAACAGGTCGGACTTGATGCCGATCTCGTAGGAGTCCACGGTCTCCGGCGCGGCCACGGTCAGCGGCGCGGTGGCCGACGGCACGCCGAAGCTGGCGCCGCGGAAACCGCGGGCGGCGCGCCCGTAGACGTTGACGTTGTCGTTGATGGTGTAAGTGGCGCTGAGGTCGCCGGTGACCTTGGAATTGTCGGTGCTGCCGCTGGAGGGCTGCTGCAGGGTCACGCGGTCCAGCGCGAGCACGTCGAAGGTCTTCTTGTCGTAGGTGTAGCGGATGCCGGCGCGCAGGTTCAGGCGCTCGGTGGCCGCGTAGTTCAGCGAGCCGAACGCCGCCCACGAGGTGTTGCGCTGGCGGGTCAACTGGTAGCTGGACAGGGTGCCGCCGGCCAGGGTGTTGTAGGTGTAGTTCTCGCCTTCCACCGAATCGTTGAAGTAGTACAGGCCGGCCTGCCAGTTCAGCGGCCCGGCGTACTGCGACTCGGCGCGCAGCTCCTGCGAATACTGGTCCAGGTTCTTGATGCCGCCGGCGGTCTCCACCGGGAACGCGATCACCCCGGGGCCGGACGGCGGCGCGAACACCGCGCCGTAGCCGCCGTCGATGTCGCCGCGGCTGTAGTACTTGCCGATGCCCTCGTAGCCGGTGATCGAGTGCAGCACGATGTCGCCCAGGTCCCAGGTCAGGTTGGCGCTGCCGCCGTAAGTCTGCAGTTCCTGGGTGTTCTTGCCGTCGATGGACACCTTGTCCGGGTCGAAGCCGGCGACCAGCTGGTTGGTGCCCGGCTGGAAGATGTTGGCGCGGAACAGCCGCGCGGTGCCGTCGAGGTGGCGCGCATGCGCGTTGAACAGCGCGCTGAAGTCCTCGCCCGGCTGGAACAGCACCTGCAGGCGCACCGCCGAGTCCATGTAGCCTTCGAAGGAGCGATTGTCGATGGTGTTGTCGACCCAGTCGCCGCGGCGCTGGCCCAGCGCCGACAGGCGCGCGGCCCACTTGTCGCCCATCGCCACGCTCAGGCCGGTTTCCATGGTCATGGTGCCGTAGGTGCCGTAGGACAGGCTGGCGTAGCCGTCGTTGGCGCCGATGGTCGGCTTGACCGAGTTGAACTTGACCACGCCGGCGGGGGTGTTGCGGCCGAACAGCGTGCCCTGCGGACCGCGCAGCACTTCCAGGCTCTGCAGGTCGAAGATCGGGAAGCCCTTCAGGAACGCGTTCTCGGCGACCACGTCGTCATAGATCAGCGACACCGGCTGCGAGGCGTAGGTGTTGAAGTCGGTGTTGCCGTAGCCGCGGATGTAGAAGCGCGGGAACACGCGGCCGTTGGACGACTCGACGTTGAGGCTGGGCGCCTTGCCGGCCAGCACGCGCACGTCCGAGCCGCTGGTGGCGATGGCGTCCAGGTATTCCGGGCGCAGCACGCTGGCCGACACCGGCACGTCCTTGGAGTCCTCGGCGCGGCGCTCGGCGGTGACCTTGATCGTGTCCAGACGGGCGACCCCGTCGGTGCTGTCCGCCTGCTGGGCGGCGGCGGGGAACGAAAGCGCGGAAACGACGGCAACGGCAAGCGCACTGGCGCGCAGCGACCAACTGGCAGACATGGGAACTCCGGGATGGGTGGGCGTAATCGGGAGCGCGCCGAGTCCTTGCCGCGCCGCAGCATAATTAACACAAAATATACAACCTGCGGCGGCCGGCGTCACCTGGGGAGGCGGGGATTTGGGATTGGGGAGTCGGGATTGGCAAAAGCGGGGCGGTTGCGGTGGCTGCTCGCCTGCCGGCCCGGGCCGGCTTCCCTTCTCGGATGGCCGCAGCCGCTTTTGGTCGCGTCGGGACTGAAGTCCCTCCCACAAGGGCATGCACAGCGCGCAGTCGCAGTCGCCGGTGACGACGGCGGCGGCGGCGGCGGCGGCGGAGCATGGAACCGCGAGATGCCTTGTGGGGGGGACTTCAGTCCCGACGCGCGAAGTCCTCAGGCTCCAGACCGCGTTGGCGCACGGGTGGCACCAACCCGCCGCGACGATGCTCGATCCATGGCACGCCACTTTCCCAAAAGCCCACGCCAAACCGCACGTTCGTCGCCCTCGGCCGAAAGGCAAGCAGCGCAGACGGCCATCCCGCTGCCGCAAGTCCACCCGGGCCGCACGAAATCGCATCGCATACCGCGCGCCGCTTCACATAGCGACCGCTACTGACGTCTGAAGAGCGCGCATCCGCGCTGCCCTGGAGAGACCCCGATGTTCACACCCCGATCCCTGTCCCTCGTCGCCGCGTTCTGCGCGACGCTGCTCACCTGTTCCGCTCAGGCCAAGACCTGCACCGCGGTCGACAACATCGTGGCCAGCACCGCGTCGGACACCGCCAATCGCGACGCTGGCGGTACTGGCGGGCATGTCGGCCTGCACATGCAGAACGCCACGACGCCGCTGCCGCCCAGCGGCGCGCAGAGTCAGCTCGGAAAATCGGCGTTCGCCAACTGGGCGACGTTCCAGGGCGCCTTCAACAACTGGGCAGCGGCCAAGACCGGCAAGCACGTCGACTGCGGCACCGGTGGCGGCGCGAAAGACATCGTCGATGCGGCCAGTGTCGGCATCACTGCGGGATGGGCCTGCACCTCCGCGGACGGGGACGGCATCTGCACCAACTGGCGCAAGTTCAGGCCGGTCAAGGTCTGCTTCTGGTACGCCAACTCTCCAGGCGCGAAAGGCACGGCGGGCAAGTGGCTGCTCAACACGGCCTACCCGTCGCTCAACGCGGACTGCAGTTGAGCGGTCCCGCCAGCGTTGGCAGCGCCGTGCGGAGCTGTGCCTGCGCACGGCCTGCCAGCTCAGCCCGCCGGCGTCTCCGGCACCCGCACCCAGCCTTCCATCAGCACGCGCGCGCTGCGGCTCATCAAGGCCTTGGTGACGGTCCACTGGCCGTCCACCTGGCGCGCCTCGGCGCCGACCCGCAAGGTGCCCGAGGGGTGACCGAAGCGCACCGCGGTGCGTTCGCCGCCGCCGGCGGCGCGGTTGACCAGGGTGCCGGGGATCGCCGCGGCGGTGCCGATCGCCACCGCCGCGGTGCCCATCATCGCGTGGTGCAGCTTGCCCATCGACATCGCCCGCACCAGCAGGTCGATGTCGGCGGCCGCCACCGGCTTGCCGCTGGAGGCGATGTAGTCGGCCGGCGGCGCGACGAAGGCGACCTTGGGCGTGTGCTGGCGCGTCGTCGCGTCGTCCAGCGTGGCGATCAGGCCCATGCGCAGCGCGCCGTACGCGCGGATGGTTTCGAAACGCTGCAGTGCCTTCGCATCGCTGTTGATCGGGTCCTGCAGCTCGGTGCCCTGGTAACCCAGCGCCTGCGCCTCGAGGAAGATGGTGGGAATGCCGGCGTTGATCAGGGTCGCCTGGAACGTGCCGACACCCGGCACCTCCAGCGTGTCGACCAGGTTGCCGGTGGGGAACATGGCGCCGCCGGCGCCGTCCTCGTCGGCGGCCGGGTCGAGGAATTCCAGCGCGATCTCCGCCGCCGGGAAGGTCACCCCGTCCAGCTCGAAATCGCCGGTTTCCTGCACTGCGCCGTCGGTCATCGGCACCTGCGCGACGATGGTCTTGCCGATGTTGGCCTGCCAGATCCGCACCGTGGCCACGCCATCGCGCGGAATCCGCGCCGGATCCACCAGCCCGGCGGCGATCGCGAACGGCCCCACCGCCGCCGACAGGTTGCCGCAGTTGCCGCTCCAGTCCACGAACGCGCGCTCGATCGCCACCTGGCCGAACAGATAGTCCACGTCGTGGTCCGGGCGCGTGCTCGGCGCCACGATCACGGTCTTGCTGGTGCTGGAGGTGGCCCCGCCCATGCCGTCGATCTGCTTGGCGTAGGGATCGGGGCTGCCGATCACCCGCTGCAGCAGCGCGTCGCGCGCCGGGCCCGGCGTCTGCGCCGCCGCGGGCAGGTCCTGCAGGCGGAAGAACACGCCCTTGGAGGTGCCGCCGCGCATGTAGGTGGCGGGGATGCGGAGTTGCGGAGCGTGGGCCATGGCGGTTCCGGGTGCGTACGAAAAGAAGAGACAGCGGATCAGGGCGAATCGGGAATCTCGGGCTCGACCAGTTGCGTCAGCAGGGTCAGCGACTCCTGCCAGCCGAGGTGGCAGAACTCCACCGGGATCTGCGGCGGGATGCCCTCCTGCACGATCTCCAGCGCGGTGCCGCAGGCCACCGGCCGCAGCCGCACGGTCACGATCATCTCGCCGGGCAGGTCCGGGTTGTCGAAGCGGTCGGTGTGACGGATCAGCTGGCCGGGCACCAGTTCCAGATAGGTGCCGCCGAAAGCGCTGCTGGTGCCGGTGCCGAGGTTGGTGAAGCTCATCCGGTAGCTGCCGCCCACCCGCGCGTCCAGCGCATGCACGGTGGCGACGAAGCCGTGCGGCGGCAGCCATTTGACCAGCGCCGCCGGTTCCAGGAAGGCGCGGTAGACGCGCTCGGCCGGCGCGCGCAGCACGCGATGCAGGTGGACGGTCCCGGTGGTGGCGGCGGACGTGGTCATGGCGGTCTCCTCGGCGGTAGCGGGCGCGGCCAGCATGGCACGCGCCCGATGACAGCGGCAGCCGGCTCAGGCGCTGCGGGCGTCCTCGAGGAAATCCTGGGCGAAGCGCTGCAGCACGCCGCCGGCCTCGTAGATGGACACTTCCTCGTTGCTGTCCAGGCGGCACAGCACCGGCACCTCCACCACGGCGCCGTCCTTGCGCACGATACGCAGCGTCAGCGTGGCGCCCGGGGTGCGCGCGCCGACCACGTCGAAGGTCTCGCTGCCGTCGATGCCCAGGGTCGTGCGTGTGGTGCCCGGCAGGAACTGCAGCGGCAGCACGCCCATGCCGATCAGGTTGGTGCGGTGGATGCGCTCGAAGCCCTCGGCGACGATCGCCTCGACCCCGGCCAGGCGCACGCCCTTGGCCGCCCAGTCGCGCGAGGAGCCCTGGCCGTAGTCGGCGCCGGCGATCACGATCAGCGGCTGCTTGCGCGCCATGTAGGTTTCGATCGCCTCCCACATGCGCAGCACCTGCCCGTCCGGCTCCAGCCGGGTCAGCGAGCCCTGCTGCACCTTGCCATCGACCACCGCCATTTCGTTGATCAGCTTCGGGTTGGCGAAGGTGGCGCGCTGCGCGGTGAGGTGGTCGCCGCGATGGGTGGCGTAGGAATTGAAGTCCTCCTCCGGCACGCCCATGTGCGCCAGGTATTCGCCGGCGGCGCTGTCGGCCAGGATCGCGTTGGACGGCGACAGGTGGTCGGTGGTGATGTTGTCGCCGAGCACCGCCAGCGCGCGCATGCCGCGCAGCGTGCGTTCGCCGGCCAGCGCGCCTTCCCAGTACGGCGGGCGGCGGATGTAGGTGCTGCGCGGGCGCCAGGCGTACAGCGGCGCCACCGGCGCGCCCTGCTCCACGCGCACGTTGAACATCGGCGCATAGACGCGGCGGAACTGCTCCGGCTTCACCGCGGCGCGCACCGCCGCATCGATCTCGGCGTCGCTGGGCCAGATGTCCTTCAGCCGCACATCGCGGCCGTCGGCGTCGGTGCCCAGCACGTCCTTCTCGATGTCGAAGCGCACCGTGCCGGCGATGGCGTAGGCGATCACCAGCGGCGGCGAGGCCAGGAACGCCTGCTTGGCGTAGGGATGGATGCGCCCGTCGAAGTTGCGGTTGCCCGACAGCACCGCGGTGGCGTACAGGTCGCGCTCCACGATCTCCTGCTGGATGCGCGGATCCAGCGCGCCGCTCATGCCGTTGCAGGTGGTGCAGGCGAAGGCGACGATGCCGAAGCCCAACGCCTCCAGGTCCGACAGCAGGCCGGCCTCTTCCAGGTACAGCTGCACCGCCTTGGAACCGGGCGCCAGCGAGGTCTTCACCCATGGCTTGCGGGCCAGGCCGCGCACGCGCGCATTGCGCGCCAGCAGGCCGGCGGCGATGACGTTGCGCGGGTTGGAGGTATTGGTGCAACTGGTGATGGCGGCGATGATCACCGCGCCGTCGGGCATGCGCCCCTGCGCCTGCTCGGCCTGGCCGGCGGCCAGCTTGGCCGGGTCGGCGATGCCGCGCGCGGCCAGTTCAGTGGTCGCCACGCGCTTGTGCGGATTGCTGGGGCCGGCCATGTTGCGCACCACCTGCGACAGGTCGAAGCGCAGCACGCGCTCGTACTGCGCGGTGGCCAGCGCATCGGCCCACAACCCGGTGGTGCGCGCGTACTGCTCCACCAGCGCCACCTGCGCTTCCTCGCGCCCGGTCAGGCGCAGGTAGTCCAAGGTCTGCTGATCGATGTAGAACATCGCCGCGGTGGCGCCGTATTCCGGGCACATGTTGGAGATGGTGGCGCGGTCGCCGATGGTCAGCGCGGCGGCGCCTTCGCCGAAGAATTCCAGATAGGCGCCGACCACACGCTCCTGGCGCAGGAACTCGGTCAGCGCCAGCACCACGTCGGTGGCGGTGATGCCGGGCTGCGGCCGGCCGCTCAGCTCCACGCCGACGATGTCCGGCAGGCGCATCCACGAGGCGCGGCCGAGCATTACGCTCTCCGCTTCCAGCCCGCCGACGCCGATCGCGATCACCCCCAGCGCATCCACGTGCGGGGTGTGGCTGTCGGTGCCCACGCAGGTATCGGGGAAGGCGACGCCGTCGTGCACGTAGATCACCGGCGACATCTTCTCCAGATTGATCTGATGCATGATGCCGTTGCCCGGTGGGATCACGTCCACGTTGCGGAACGCGCGCTTGCTCCAGTCGATGAAGTGGAAGCGGTCCTCGTTGCGGCGATCCTCGATCGCGCGGTTCTTGGCGAAGGCCTGCGGATCGTCGCCGCCGCACTCCACCGCCAGCGAGTGGTCGACGATCAACTGCACCGGCACCACCGGATTGACTTTGGCCGGATCGCCGCCCTGCTCGGCGATGGCATCGCGAAGTCCCGCCAGGTCGACCAGCGCGGTCTGGCCGAGGATGTCGTGGCACACCACCCGCGCCGGAAACCACGGAAAATCCAGGTCGCGGCGGCGCTCGATCAACTGCAGCAAGGCGTCGTGCAGCAGATCCGGATCGCAGCGACGCACCAGGTTCTCGGCGAACACCCGCGACACGTAAGGCAGGCCGGCATAGGCGCCCGAGCTGATCGCATCGACTGCGGCCTGCGCGTCGAAGTAGTCCAGCGCGGTGCCGGGAAGGGATTTACGGTAGTGGCTGTTCATGGCTGGCTACAGTAGAAAAAAAGCGAAGACAGGACCCTCCTTCTCCCACCGGGAGAAGGTGCCCCGAAGGGGCGGATGAGGGTACGAGCGAAGCCTAGTGAAATCCGATTCCTCATGAGGAGCGGATGAGGGTACGGGCGAAGCTCTTGCGACCGAACACCACGAGGCTGCGCCCGTACCCTCACCCCCGACCCCTCTCCCGGTGGGAGAGGGGAGTGTCACTCGGGGTCGAGGCGTACAGGCGCATCACTTGCGCTGATCGATCGGCACGAACGCCTGATCCTCCGGCCCCACGTAGTTCGCGCTGGGGCGGATGATCTTGCCGTCGACGCGCTGCTCGATGATGTGCGCGCTCCAGCCAGCGGTGCGGGCGATCACGAACAGCGGGGTGAACATCGCCGTCGGCACGCCCATCATGTGGTAGCTGACCGCGCTGAACCAGTCCAGGTTGGGGAACATCTTCTTGATGTCCCACATCACCGTCTCCAGGCGCTCGGCGATGTCGTACATCTTGCGGCTGCCCTGCGCCTCGGACAGTTCGCGCGCCACGTCCTTGATGACCTGGTTGCGCGGATCGGACACCGTGTACACCGGGTGGCCGAAGCCGATGATGACTTCCTTGCGCTCGACCCGCGCGCGGATGTCGGCCTCGGCCTCGTCCGGCGTGTCGTAGCGCTTCTGCACCTCGAAGGCGACCTCGTTGGCACCGCCGTGCTTGGGCCCGCGCAGCGCGCCGATGCCGCCGGCGATGGCGCTGTACATGTCGCTGCCGGTGCCGGCGATGACCCGGCAGGCGAAGGTGGACGCGTTGAACTCGTGCTCGGCGTACAGGATCAGACTGGTGTGCATCGCCTGCACCCATTCCTCGTGCGGCTTGAACCCGTGCAGCAGGCGCAGGAAATGCCCGCCGATCGAATCGTCGTCGGTCTCCACCTCGATGCGCCGGCCGTTGTGGCTGTAGTGGTACCAGTACAGCAGCATCGAACCGAGGCTGGCCATCAGCTTGTCGGCGATGTCGCGCGCGCCGGGATGGTTGTGGTCGTCCTTCTCCGGCTGCACGCAGCCCAGCACCGACACGCCGGTGCGCATCACGTCCATCGGATGCGCCGACGGCGGCAACTGCTCCAGCGCGGCCTTGACCGCGGCCGGGATGCCGCGCAGCGAGCGCAGCTTGGCCTTGTAGCCGCGCAGCTCGCTGTTGCTGGGCAGCTTGCCGTGCACCAGCAGGTAGGCGATCTCCTCGAACTGGCTGCTGCGCGCCAGGTCCAGGATGTCGTAGCCGCGGTAGTGCAGGTCGTTGCCGCTGCGGCCCACCGTGCACAGCGCGGTGTTGCCGGCGGCGGTGCCGGACAGGGCCACCGATTTCTTCGGCTTGAAGGCGGGGGCGGTCTGCGGAGCGGTGTCGTTCATGGCGAATCTCCCGGTGTTGCGGTCGGATGGACGCAGTGGATCAGGGGGCGTGCGGCGCCGGTGGCCAGGCCCCGGCGCGCTCGAGCAGTTGCTGCAGCATGGCGATCTGGCGGTTCTGCTGATCCACCAGCGTCGCCCAGTCCTGCTCGCGCAGCTGGTTGAGCTTCTCGTGCACCTGCAGGATTTCCAGCTCGGCCTTGATGTTCACTTCGTAGTCGTTCTGCGCGCGGAGGCGGTCCACCGCCGCCTGGCGGTTCTGGCTCATCATGATCACCGGCGCCTGGATCGCGGCCAGGCACGACAGGCACAGATTGAGCAGGATGTAGGGATACGGATCGAAGGCGTGCGCCAGCACCAGGCTGTTGAGCGCGATCCAGCCCAGCAGCACCACGCAGAAGCCGATGATGAATGTCCAACTGCCGCCGATCTCGGCGACGCGGTCGGCGACGCGCTCGCCCAGCGAGCGGTCGCGGTCGGCCTGCGTGACGATGTCGCGGGCCACGTGGCGCTTGGCGATGAAGCGCTCCACCACCTCGCGCTCGGCTTCGGGCAGCTTCTCCAGTTCGGTCTGCAGCAGCTGCCGCGCGGTCTGGCGGCGATCGATGCGGCTGCGCAGCGACGAAGAGGGACCGGCATTGGGATTCATGGACGGACTCGGGCGGGAAAATCGCCGCCGATCATGCGCCCTTGCCGGCGAACAGCGCATCCAGGCGCTGCTCGAAGGCGTGATAGCCGATGCGCTCGTACAGTTCCTCGCGGGTCTGCATGCGCTCCAGCACTCCCTGCTGATGGCCGTCGCGGCGGATCGCGGTGTATACGTCCTCGGCGGCCTTGTTGGCGGCGCGGAACGCCGACAGCGGGAACAACTGGATCGCCACGCCGGCCGACGCCAGTTCGTCGCGGGTGAACAACGGGGTCTTGCCGAACTCGGTGATGTTGGCCAGCACCGGCACCTTCACCGCTTCGACGAACCGGCGGTAGGTGTCCAGGTCGTAGGCGGCCTCGGCGAAGATGCCGTCGGCGCCGGCCTCCACGCAGGCGATGGCGCGTTCGATCGCCGCGTCCACGCCTTCGGCCTGGATCGCGTCGGTGCGCGCGATCAGGAAAAAGTCCGGATCGGTCTTGGCATCGGCCGCGGCCTTGACCCGGTCCACCATCTCGCCCTGGCTGACGATCTCTTTGCCCGGACGGTGGCCGCAGCGCTTGGCGCCGACCTGGTCCTCGATGTGGCAGGCGGCCGCGCCGGCCTTGATCAACGCCTTGATGGTGCGCTCGATGTTGAACGCGCTCGGCCCGAAGCCGGTATCGATGTCCACCAGCAGCGGCAGAGGGCACACGTCGGTGATGCGGCGCACGTCGATCAGCACATCGTCCAGGGTGTTGATGCCCAGGTCCGGCAGGCCCAGCGAACCAGCCGCGACGCCGCCGCCGGACAGGTAGATGGCCTTGTAGCCGGCGCGCTGCGCCAGCAGCGCATGGTTGGCGTTGATCGCACCGATCACCTGCAACGGCGCTTCGGCGGCCAGGGCGGCGCGGAAACCGGCGCCGGGGGAAACGAGGGACATGGACGGCTCCTGACGAAGAGGCGGCGGCGCCCCGCCGGGCGTTCCGCGATGGGCGCCAATCTGGCACTCTCGCCGGCACGGATCAATCTTGATTCAATGAATCAACCTATCGCCCCTTCATGTCCGACAGCCCCGACCGCAACCTGATCTCCGCCGCGCAGGCCTGCGCCCTGCTCGGCATCAGCAGCGCCACCCTGTACGCCTATGTCAGCCGCGGCCTGCTCAGCTCGCGCGCCGGTCCCGACCACCGCAGCCGCGCCTACCTGCGCGCCGAAGTGGAGCGGCTGGCGCAGCGCAAGCGCGCCGGCCGCGGCGCCGCGCGTGGCGCCGCGCAGAGCCTGGACCGCGGCCTGCCGGTGCTGGAGACGCGGATCTCGCTGATCCGCCCCGACGGCCCCTACTACCGCGGGCGCTCGGCGGTGGCCATGGTCCGCGCCGGCGCCAGCCTGGAGGACGTCGCGCGGCTGCTGTGGGACTGCTCGGAGGGCGAAGACCCGTTCGCCAGCGCCCCGGTCGCGCCGTGGCCGGAGGTAGTGGCGCCGCTGGCCGGGCATGCCGCGCTGCCGCCGCTGGAACGCGCCATGGCGTGCATCCCGCTGCTGGCGCTGGACCTGCGCCAATCGCTCAACGCCGCCCCCGGCGTGCGCCGCGAGATCGCCGCCACCCTGCTGCGGCAGAACGCCGCGCTGCTGGTCGGCACCGTACCGGACGCGCGCCCGCTGCATCGCCTGATCGCCGACCACTGGCGTCCCGGCGACGCCGACTTCGCCGAACTGGTGCGCGCCGCGCTGCTGCTGTGCGCCGACCACGAGCTCAACGTCTCCGCCTTCGCCGCCCGCGTGGTCGCCTCCACCGGCGCGCCGCTGCATGCCACCGTCAGCGCCGGCCTGGCCGCGCTGTCCGGCCCGCGCCACGGCGGCGCCACCGCCCGCGCCCATGCCCTGCTGCGCGACGCCCAGGACGCGCCCAGCGCCGCCGCCCTGATCGCCGAACGCTGGCAGCGCGGCGACGACCTGCCCGGCTTCCACCACGCCCTGTACCCCGACGGCGACCCGCGCGCGGCCGAAGTGCTGCGCCTGCTGCGCGAACGCAGCGGCGGCGGCGCGCGCATGCAGCACGTGGAAACGGTGATCGCCGCCGCCCAGGACTGCAGCGGCCAGCGCCCGAACATCGACTGCCTGCTCGCCGCGCTCTGCTTCGTCCACGACCTGCCGGCGGCGCACGCCCTGGTGCTGTTCGCCGCCGCCCGCCAGGCCGGCTGGCTGGCCCACGCCCTGGAGCAGCAGGCCCTGGGCAAGCTGATCCGACCACGGGCGCGCTACACCGGGGCGATGCCGGAGGATGGCGCTGGGCGCGGCTGACACCGCCGGGAGACGCCAAACCCGTTCAGCGCCCCATCTCGCCAAAGGCACCGCCAAAGGTGTACAAATGTACACCATGACCACCCTGTCCCCGCAGCGCGCCGCCATCCTCGCCTACATCCATGCCTGCATCGAGCAGGACGGGCGGCCGCCAAGCCTGGCCGAGATCGCCGAACGCTTCGGCTTCGCCTCGCGCAATGCCGCGCGCAAGCACGTGCAGGCGCTGGTCGAGGCCGGGCTGCTGGCGCAGGTGCCGCAGCAGGCGCGCAGCCTGCGCCCGGCGCAGGCCGGCAGCCGCAGCGAACTGCTGCAGTTGCCGGTGCTGGGCCGGGTCGCCGCCGGTGCGCCGATCGGCGCCGACATCGGCCTGGACCAGCAGTTGCGCCTGGACCGCGCGGTGTTCGCGCTGCGCCCGGACTACCTGCTGCGGGTGCAGGGCGATTCGATGATCGACGACGGCATCCTCGACGGCGACCTGGTCGGGGTGCGCCGCGCCGCCGACGCGCGCAACGGCCAGATCGTGGTGGCGCGGCTGGACGGCGAACTCACCATCAAGCGCTACCGCGCCGATGGCGATGGCATCGCGCTGCTGCCGCGCAATCCCGCCTATGCGCCGATCGTGGTCGCTCCGGGGCAGGATTTCGCCATCGAAGGGCATTACTGCGGCCTGATCCGGCCCGGCTGATGGCCGCCGTCGTCGCCCTCGACCGCCTGCTGGCCGAACGCCGGGTCTGGCGCGGCCAGCCGACGGCGCTGCCGCCCAGCGCGCAGCCCACCGGGCACGCCGCGCTGGACGCGGTGCTGCCCGCACGCGGCTGGCCGGAGATGGCGCTGACCGAACTGCTGCACGCCGCCGACGGCATCGGCGAAATGCAGCTGCTGTGGCCGACGCTGGCGCGGCTGTCGCAGGGCGGCGGCCGCATCGTGCTGGTCGATCCGCCGTACCTGCCCTACCCCGCCGCCTGGGCGCAGGCCGGGGTGGCGCTGGCGCAGGTGCAGATCGTCCGTGCCGGTGCCGACGCGGCCTGGGCCGCCGAACAGTGCCTGCGCGCCGGCAGTTGCGCGGCGGTGCTGTGCTGGCCGGGGCTGGCCGGCGACAAGACCCTGCGCCGGCTGCAGGTGGCCGCCGAGACCGGGCGCACCCTGGGCTTCGCCTACCGGCCGCTGAAGGCCGCCGCCAATCCGTCGCCGGCCGCGCTGCGCATCGCCATCGATGCCGCGCCGGCGCAACTGCGCGTGCTCAAGTGCCGCGGCGGGCTGCCGCCGGCGCAGCCGATCGCGCTGTCCGCCCTGGCGACCGGGTGAGGCCGCTGCCGTGCGCTGGGCCTGCATCCTGTTGCCGCAATTGGCGCTGGACACCGTCCTGCGCCGCTGGCCGTCGCCGGACGAACCGCTGGCGCTGCTCGACGGTCCGCCGCAGCGGCGCACGCTGAAGGCGGTCAACGCCGCTGCGCGCGCCCGCGGCCTGCGCCCCGGACAATCGCTGGTCACCGCGCAGGCGCTGTGCGATCGCTTCGCCACTGCCTTGCACGATGCCGAGGAAAGCCGCCGCAGCCAACAGTTCCTCGCCGCCTGGGCGTACCGCTTCAGTTCGCTGGTCAGCACCGACTACCCCGGCGCGCTGCTGCTCGAGATCGAAGCCAGCCTCGGCCTGTTCGGGCCATGGCCGCGTTTCGAGGCGCGACTGCGCGAGGAACTGACTGCGCTGGGCTTCCGCCACCGCATCGTGGTCGCGCCGCATCCGCTGGCCGCACGCGCCCTGGTCAATGCCCACGACGGCATCGCCCTGCTCGACAACGCCGCGCTGCAGCGCGCCCTGGGGCAGTTGCCGATCGCCCGCGCCGGGCTGTCGCCGGCCCTGGCCGAGGGCTTCGCGCGGATGGGCCTGCGCCGCCTGCAGCAGCTGTTCGCACTGCCGCGCACCGCGCTGGCGCGGCGCTATCCGCCCGCCCTGCTGCAACACTTGGATGCGTTGCGCGGGCAGGCGCCGCTGCCGCTGCAGTACTACCTGCCGCCGGACCGCTTCGATGCGCGCGTGGAACTGGGCTATGCCACCGAATCCAACCAGGCGCTGCTGTTCCCGCTGCGTCGCCTGACCCAGGACCTGGCCGCGTTCCTGGCCGGGCGCGACGGCGGCGTGCAGCGCTTCCGCCTGCTGCTGGAACACGAGGACCTGGAGCCCAGCGTGGTGCCGGTGGGCCTGCTCGCCGCCGAGCGCGATGCGGCGATGCTGTTCGAACTGGCGCGCGGGCGCCTGCAGCAGGCCAGCGTGCCGGCATCGGTGCAGGCACTACGCCTGTATGCCGACGAACTGCCGCCGTTCGTGCCGGCTGCGCGCGAACTGTTCGACGAGCGCGCGCAACAGGCGCTGCCGTGGGAGCAACTGCGCGAACGCCTGCGCGCGCGCCTGGGCGACGACGCCGTGCACGGCCTGCGCGCGCACGCCGACCATCGCCCGGAACTGGCCTGGCGCGCCGAATCCAGCACGGCGCGCAGCACGGCCACAGCCGCCGCCAACGCGCCGCCACGCCCCGGCTGGCTGCTGCCGCGGCCGGTGCCGCTGCGCGAACGCGCGCCCGAGCGTCTGGCCGGTCCGGAGCGCATCGAGAGCGGCTGGTGGGACGATGGCGACGTGCGCCGCGACTACTACGTGGTGCGCACCCGCCAGGGCCAGCGCGCCTGGGCCTTCGCCCCGGCCGACGCGCCGGACGCACTGATGCTGCACGGCTGGTTCGCATGAGCCACACCCCGCCGCATCCACGCATGCCGCCGCGCCTGCGGCTGCTGCCGACGCCGGCGCGTGCGCAAACCAGCGCGCCCGCCGCCAGCGTGCCGCCCGCGCCAGCCGACCCAACGCTGCGCGACTACGCCGAACTGCATTGCCTGTCCAACTTCAGCTTCCAGCGTGGCGCCTCGCATCCCTGGGAACTGTGCGAACGCGCGCTGCACCACGGCTACCGCGCCCTGGCGATCACCGACGAATGCAGCCTGGCCGGCATCGTGCGCGCGTGGCAGGCGGCCCGGGACATGGGCCTGCACCTCATCGTCGGCAGCGAGATCCAATTCGAGCACGGCCCCAAGCTGGTGCTGCTGGCCGAGACCTTGCATGGCTACCAGCGCCTGTGCCGGCTGATCACCCTGGCCCGGCGCCGCGCCGACAAAGGCAGCTACCGCGCGCTGCGCGAGGATCTGGCCAGCGCGGACGACGGCGCTGGCCTGCTGTGCCTGTGGCTACCGCGCGGCGATGGCGACGACGCCGCGGACGGCGCCTGGCTGCAGGCGCGCTTCCCGCAGCGGCTCTGGCTGGCAGTGGAACTGCTGCGCGGCCCCGACGATGCCGCGCTGCTGCAGGCGCGCCTGCAGTTGGCGCAGCGCCTGCAACTGCCCGCCGTGGCCAGCGGCGACGTGCACATGCATGCGCGCGGCCGCCGCGCGTTGCAGGACACCTTGACCGCGATCCGCCAGCGCCTGCCGCTGCACGAAGCCGGCGCCCACCTGTATCCCAACGGCGAACGCCACCTGCGCCCGCGCGCCACGCTGGCGACGCTGTATCCGCCGGCGCTGCTGGCCGAGACCGTGCGCATCGCCCAGCGCTGCACGTTCGACCTCGGCCAACTGCAGTACGAATACCCGCACGAACTGGTGCCGCCCGGGCACACGCCCACGCAATGGCTGCGCATCCTCACCGAACGCGGCGCGGCCGAGCGCTGGCCGCACGGCGTGCCGGACAAGGCGCGGCGCCTGATCGAACACGAACTCGGCGTGATCGAGCGGCTGAAATACGAGTCCTACTTCCTCACCGTCTACGACCTGGTGCGCTTCGCGCGCTCCAAGGACATCCTGTGCCAGGGCCGCGGCTCGGCGGCGAACTCGGCGGTGTGCTACGCGCTGGGCATCACCGCGATCGATCCGGACCGCATCGGCATGTTGTTCGAGCGCTTCATCTCCGAAGAGCGCAAGGAGCGGCCGGACATCGACATCGATTTCGAGCACGACCGCCGCGAGGAAGTGATCCAGTACATCTTCCGCCACTACGGCCGCGAGCGCGCCGCACTGGCCGCGGTGGCGATCAGTTACCACACGCGCAGCGCGGTGCGCGACGTGGCGCGCGCACTGGGCCTGCCCAGCGACACCGTCGACGCGCTGTCGTCCGCGCTGGGTCAGCGCGATCCGGTGGAGTCGGCGCAGGAGCTGCTGCGCGAACGCGGCTTCGACCCGGACACGCCGGTGATGCGCCGGCTTCTGGTGCTCGCCAGCCAACTGATCGGCTTCCCGCGGCACCTGTCGCAGCATCCCGGCGGCTTCGTCATCTCCGAGCATGCGCTGCACACCCTGGTGCCGGTGGAGAACGCGACCATGGCCGAGCGCACGGTGATCCAGTGGGACAAGGACGACCTGGAACTGGTCGGGCTGATGAAGGTCGATGTGCTCGCGCTGGGCATGCTCAGCGCACTGCGGCGCACCCTGGACCTGCTGCGCGCGCACCGCGGCCGCGACTACACGCTCGCCAGCATTCCTGCCGAAGACCCGCAGACCTACGCGATGATCCAGCGCGCCGACACCATCGGCGTGTTCCAGATCGAATCGCGCGCGCAGATGGCGATGCTGCCACGGCTGCAGCCGAAAGAGTTCTATGACCTGGTCATCCAGGTGGCGATCGTGCGCCCCGGCCCGATCCAGGGCGGCATGGTGCATCCGTACCTGCGTCGGCGCAGCGGCGAGGAGGCCACTGACGATCTGCCAGACGAGTTACGCGAGGTGTTCAAGCGCACGCTCGGCGTGCCGCTGTTCCAGGAACAGGTGATGCAACTCGCGGTGGTCGCCGCCGGCTACACGCCGGGCCAGGCCGATCAGTTGCGCCGTTCGATGGCGGCCTGGAAACGCCACGGCGGGCTGGAACCGCATCGCGACAAGTTGCTGCAGGGCATGCTAGAGAGGAACTACACCGCCGAATTCGCCGCACGCATCTTCGAACAGATCAAGGGCTTCGGCAGCTACGGCTTTCCCGAAAGCCACGCCGCCAGTTTCGCCCTGCTCACCTACGCCAGTTGCTGGCTCAAGTGCCACGAACCGGCGGCGTTCACCTGCGCGCTGATCAACAGTTGGCCGATGGGCTTCTACAGCCCCGACCAGTTGCTGCAGGACGCGCGCCGCCACGGCCTGCAGGTGCGCCCGGTGGACGTGCGCTACAGCGATTGGGATTGCAGCCTGGAAGCGCATAGTCCCGATCCCGAGGTGCAGCCGGCGATCCGCCTGGGCCTGCGCATGGTCCGCGGCCTGGCCGAGGACGCCGCGCTGCGTTTGCAGCAGGCGCGCGCGCAGGCCCCGTTCCACGACCTCGCCGACCTGTGCCACCGCGCCGCGCTCGACGACAAGGCCCGCGCCGTCCTCGCCGACGCCGGCGCATTGAAAGCGCTGGCCGGCCATCGCCATCGCGCCCGCTGGGCCGTGGCCGGCGTCGAAGCGCAACGCCCCCTGTTCGAAGCGCTGTCGGCCACGCCCGAACAGCAGGTCGCGCTGCCGCTGCCCAGCCAGGGCGAGGACATCCGCGCCGACTACGCGACGCTCGGCACCACCCTGGGCAAGCACCCGTTGACCCTGCTGCGCGCGCAGCTCCGCGCGCGCCGCTACCGCCATTCCGGCGAACTGCGCGCGCTGCCGCACGCCAGTGCCGTCGCCATCGCCGGCCTGGTGACCATGCGCCAACGCCCGCAGACCGCAAGCGGCGTCACCTTCGTCACCCTCGAAGACGAGCACGGCCTGGTCAACGTGGTGGTGTGGCGGCGCCTGGCCGAACGCCAGCGCCAGGCCCTGCTCGAATCCCGGCTGCTACTGGTGCGCGGCCGCGTCGAGACCGAGGGCAAGGTCCGCCACCTGATCGCCGCCCATCTGGAAGACCTGACGCCCATGCTGCTTGGCCTGGATATCCGTAGTCGGGATTTTCATTGAGGCGGCGTCGCGCCAGATCGCGCAACGCCTGCGCACGTGCAGCCGTGCTCGCTACCGCAACACCCGCAAGTTCAGGACTGCCTGCCCAGTGCAGCCAGCAACGTCTGCACGCCTTTCCAGCCCCAGTACACGCGGTGGCAGGCGATCAATCCGGCGGCGTCCAGGTTCATCACTTCCACCAGATCGACCTGATCGCCCTGCGGCGTTGCGCGCGGATACTCCCAGACCAATTGCCGCCCCGCGACATGACAGTGGCCACTGCGATACCAGCGCCCCAGGCCGTTCTCTGGCTGGGCGAAGGACGCGGCAAAGAACGCCGCGATGGCGTCGCGGCCATGCAGCCGCCCGTTCTGCCGCGCCGCCGACGCCACATAGGCCAACGGCGATTCCAACTGCGCATCCGGCGCATACAGCGCCATCAACGCCGGCAGATCGCGCGCCACGACATGCCGATGCCAGTGTTCGAACACATCATGCGCAGCGCGTTCGGTGGGGTTCGGCGACGTTTCGTTCGTCTGCATCGGCAGGCTCCGGTGGGAATCCGCGCAGTCTAGGAATCGGCCGCCGGCATCGTTTCGGCGCGCATCGAAACGTCGCGGCGTGGCCAGTCCTATGATCACCACGTCCATCAGGAGCGTGACGATGCATCTGGAACACCCCAAGCTGGCAGCGATCGCGTTCCTGATCGCCGACCCGGCCCGCGCCGCCATGCTGATGGCGTTGGTCGATGGGCGCGCACTGCCGGCCGGCGAACTGGCCTTCGCCGGCGGCGTCACCCCGCAGACCGCCAGCGCGCACCTGGCAAAGCTGCTGGACGGCGGCCTGCTGGCGGTCGAGGTCCAGGGCCGCCATCGCTACTACCGCCTGGCCAACGCGCATGTCGCCACCGTGCTCGAAACCCTGGCCACTCTCGCGCCACCACAGACATCGCGCCGCCGCACCCCGCATCGCGACGCCCAATCGCTGCGCCTGGCACGCTGCTGCTACGACCACCTCGCCGGGCGTCTCGGCGTGGCGATCACCGAGGCACTGGAACAGCGCGCCTGGCTGACCGGCGACGACGACACCATCCGCTACGCCGTCTCTCCCGAAGGCGCGGCATGGTTCGCGCGCATGGGCGTGGATCTGCCACAGCTTGCCCAAGGCCGCCGCGCTCTGGCTCGGCGCTGCCTGGACTGGACCGAACGTCGCCACCACCTCGCCGGCGCCCTGGGCGCCGCCCTGCTCGACCAACTCTCCGCCCGACACTGGCTGCGCCGCGTCGACGGCTCGCGCGCACTAGTGGTCACCGATCTCGGCTGGGCTGGCCTGCTCGCCGAACTGGGCATCCGACGGTGCGAAGACGAGGCCGTGGCGCTGCGCTCCTGACGAAGAACGATCAGCGCGCGTGGCGGACGGCGACGCCCCATTTCCCTGCCCGACGCATGCGCGCCGGCCGCCGGCACAGACGACGCGGTCTCCGCCACTTCATCCAATGCGGACACTGCAGCCAAGGTACATGCGTCTTCAGCCACCAACACGATCCGCTCTTCGCTGGGGATAGCAGGACTACTTGAACATGTCGGTCTGGGACCCATCATCCAGCGCATACCGCCGCTGACAATGCTCGCAGAAGAACGCGCGCCGCTGCGCATTGCCGAGTTGCTTGCGATACGTGAGCAAATGACCATCGCGCGGACACACTGTTTTGGTGTGCACCTGGTAGTGCTTCTTCAGTTCGTAGGCTTTCTTCCAGCGATAGAAATCGAAACTGTACTCGCGCGCCTGCGTCACCAGTTCGCCCAGCTTCCGCGCCGGCAATGCGCCGATTTCGCTCTCTGGATGCACGCGAATCCGGTGCAGCACCTCGTTCTTGATGATGTTGCCGACCCCGGCGAACACATCCTGATCGAGCAAGGCATCGGCAGCGAGCATATGCGGCCGCAGCCGCAACTTGCGCCGCGCCTGCGCCGCATCCCAGTCGGGATTCATCACGTCCGCGGTCCAGTCGTAGGCCGCCTCCAGCGGACCGTCGATGAACTTGATCGAACACGCGTAGAAATTCAGTTCCTCGCCCTTGGCGAAACCCAGGCTCAAACGCGCCGACGCATCCTTGCGCGCATTGATCCGGTAGCTGCCGAACAGCAGGAAGTGGATGCGCACACTGAACGCATCGAACTCGATCAGGAAGTGCTTGCCCCAACTGCGCAGCGACAGGATCTTGCGACTTCGCATCCGCTCCAGGTCCAGCTTGCTGTTGCCGGACACCCGCAACACCTTGCGCCCGGCGAACGCAGCGGCTTCTTCCTTCAGGATGACGATCGAGGGACCTTCGGGCATGCGTGCAGTATCGAGCGATGTTGTGATCGGGTCGTGAGCCGGTCGCATCCAAGTGGTCATCGCTTGGTGACTCCAGCCAGAATCTCCATGCATCCGGTCAAGGGATGCCCGTTGACAGGGGTACACGCGAGCGTACAATTTATTGTACAACTCGGAGCCATCATGGACACCATCACCTACAGCGCCGCACGTGCCGCTCTCGCGGACACCATGGACCGCGTGGTCAACAACCACGAGCCGGTGATCATCACGCGCAGCCGCGAGCAAGCCGTTGTCATGCTGTCGCTGGAGGACTACAAGGCGATGGAGGAAACCGCCTATCTGCTGCGCAGCCCGAAGAACGCGCAGCGCTTGCTGGAATCCATCGCCCAACTCGAATCCGGTCGCGGCAAGGCGCGGGAACTGAGCGAGTGACGCTGCAGTTCTCGGACAACGCCTGGGAGGATTATCTCTACTGGCAACAGGCCGACAAAAAGATGCTCAAGCGCATCAACGACCTGATCAAGGCCATTCAACGCGATCCCTTCCAGGGCATCGGCAAACCCGAACCGCTACGCCATGCCCTGGCCGGCTATTGGTCGCGACGCGTCAACGACGAACACCGGATCGTCTATAAGGTCGAGCATGGCGTCCTGCTAATTGCGCAGGTCCGGTATCACTACGTGTAACTGCCGTACCTGCAGCGCCTAAATTGAATTTTGCAGATTCAGGCTGCATAGAAGCGTCTACAAGCAGCCAGCAACCGCCATCACCAGCTACATGCTCCGGGCTTCGCTCAACGCACGGTGAGAACTTAAAAGCAAAAGGACTATAGTTCGTCGTCTAGCGTCAGCACGAAAGATTCCGACGGCAGTTCTCGCCCTTCGTAGAGGATATCAAGCGCATCATCGATTGCTTTATTGAGGCGCTTGATCTGATATTCGCAGACTTGGCCGAGCGATGAGAAAAAACCACCACTGATGTAGTAAGTGTCAAGTTTTAACGCAATTCCAATGCGAGACATCGGAACAATGTCGTCAGGAGCAGCCCCGGGCGGCACTATCGACAACTTGCGAGCGGTCTGGTCATTGTGCGCAATTACTTCATGCCGAGCCCTGATTACGTCGTTGTGGACGTCACGCATCCACGCATGTTCAAACTTCCCCCACCGGCTCGGGAGCACACCTAAGGCAGAGTCTACGAAGGGCTTTGCGTACGAGACAACAGAGGATGCGTACAGGTGATAGTAGAGTGGGTGCCCGAACCCATCCACATGCTTGACCATGTATTCGCAGGCCTTCCGACTTGCGAAAAAGTCAGAACGAGCTAGGGCGAGCTTGTACAGACTCAACTTCATCTGCCGACGAGTCATCTGTGTCTTGGAGTTCATTCGACCTCCTGTACTTACTTCGCACCTACGAAAAAGCCGGCTTAAGGCCGGCTTTGACGTTAACCCTAAAAATCAGGGCTTCTATTTGGTGGGCGGTGCAGGGTTCGAACCTGCGACCCTTGCCGTGTGAAGGCAATGCTCTACCGCTGAGCTAACCGCCCGTGTCGCGAGCCGCACATTATAGGGCTGTGGCGCGCGGCGTCAATGGGGCCTGTCGAGGTCCGTTGCGCGGCGCCGCCGCTACATGGTCTGGGTGGGCTTGTCGGCGTTGAGGATGCCGGCCAGCTGGGTCTCGATCTTGGTGCGGATGGTCTCGCCTTCGCTGTTGTCCGGCAGCTGCACGCCGATGCCGGCGGCGCGGTTGCCCTGGGCGCCGACCGGGGTCACCCAGACCACCTTGCCGGCCACCGGCAGGCGCTCGCTGGAATCGGGCAGGGTCAGCAGCAGGAACACCTCGTCGCCGAGGAAGTAGCGCTTGGGGGTGGGCACGAAGATGCCGCCGTTCTTCACGAACGGCATGTAGGCGTTGTACAGCGCCGCCTTGTCCTTCACCGCCAGCGACAGGATGCCCTGGCGTCCGCTCATCGCGCTCATCGTTGTGCCCCTTTCCGGACCGGGCGATCGCCATCGCGCCAGGTCAGCAACAGTTCCGCGATCGCCAGGTCGGCGCGCACGGTGGTCCGCAGCAGATCGCGGGTGCGATTGGCGGCGTCGAACCACGCGGCCAGCTTGTGCAATCGCGCCGGGTCGGTCAAGCCGGCCTGCGACGCCTGGGCAAGCGCTAGGTCGGCGGCATGGCCCAGGCGCTGTTCGGCCAGCGCGTCGCTGCTCCAGCGCTGCGCGGCGTCCAGCGTGCCGAGTTTGCCGGCGGCGACCTGTTCCAAGTCCGCGGCCACCTGCCGGCGCAGCTTCAATCCGTCCTCGCGCAGCCACTGCGCGGCCAGGCCGGGATGGCCGCGCGCGGCATCCAGCGCTTCGCGCGCGGTCTTCTCGGGAAAGTCCTGTGCCAGCAACCAGGCGATCGCCTCGTCGGCCGGCGGCAGTTTGAATTCCAGCCGCTGGCAGCGGCTGCGGATGGTCGCCGGCAGACGCGCCGGCTGCGCGCTGATCAGCCACAGATAGCGGCCGGGCTGCGGCTCTTCCAGCGTCTTCAGCAGGGCGTTGCAGGCGGCGCGGTTGATCGCGTCGGCCGGGTCCACCACCACCACCTGGGCCACGCCGTACTGCGGGGTCAGCGCCAGCTTCTGCGAGATCTCGCGCACCTGCTCGATGACGATCTCGGTGCGCAGCTTGTCGCCGGTGCGGTTGGGGATGAACGAGATCAGCTGCAGGTCCGGATGGGTGCCGGCGGCGATCAGCTGCGCGCTGCGCAGCGCCGCGGCCGGTTCGCCCTGGCCGAGTACGTGCGCGGCCAGCTTCAGCGCCACCGCGCGCTTGCCCAGGCCTTCCGGCCCGCAGATCAGCAGGCCGTGGCCGAGGCGGCCCGCATCGAGCGCGGCCACGGTCTGGTCGTAGGCGCGCTGCTGCCAGGGCGCGAACGGCACGTCGCTCATGGCGTCGGCTCCTGTTGCTGCTGCACCCACGCCGCCAGTGCGGCGGCGACCGCCTGCGACACCGCCTGCGGCGGCTGGCTGGCGTCGATGACGCGGAAGCGCTGCGGATCCTGCGCGGCGCGCTGACGGAAGCCGGCACGCACGCGCTGGAAGAAATCGTCCTGCTCGCTCTCGATCCGGTCCGGCCACAGATCGCGGCCGCTGGTGCGGGCACGGCCGATCTGCACGTCCAGGTCCAGCAGCAGGGTCAGGCCCGGCTGCAGGCCGACCGCGCGCCGTTCCAGGTCGGCGATCCAGGCGCGATCCAGGCCGCGGCCTTCGCCCTGGTAGGCGTAGCTGGAATCGGTGAAGCGGTCGCTGACCACGTAAGCGCCGCGCTGCAGCGCCGGGCGGATCACCTCGCGCACGTGCTGCGCGCGCGCGGCGAACACCAGCAGCAGTTCGGTCTCGGCGGCCAGCGGCTCGGCGACCTCTCCGGGGGTCTTGTCCAGCAGCAGCGCGCGGATGCGCTCGGCCAGCGGCGTACCGCCCGGTTCGCGGGTCAGCACCACTTCGTGGCCCTGCGCCTGCAACGCATCGCGGATCGCGTTGATCGCGGTGGTCTTGCCGGCGCCCTCGCCGCCTTCCAGGCTGACGAAGCGATGGTGACGCAGCACGGCCTCGCTCATGGCGACACCGCCGCGTCGCTGCGCGCCTGGCGCAGGCGCTGCAGGTAGCGCGCCACCGCCGCGTTGTGCTCGGCGTAGTTGGCGGAGAACGCATGCGCGCCGCTGCCGTCGCCGATGGCCACGAAGTACAGGCTGTCGCCCGGCGCCGGGTTGGTGGCGGCACGCAGCGCCTCGCGCCCCGGCATGGCGATCGGGGTCGGGGTCAGGCCGGTGCGGGTGTAGGTGTTGTACGGGGTATCGGTCTCCAGGTCGCGCTTGCGGATGTTGCCGTCGTAGGCGCTGCCGATGCCGTAGATCACGGTCGGGTCGGTCTGCAGTTTCATGCCCAGTTGCAGGCGGCGCACGAACACGCCGGCGATCTGCGGGCGCTCGGCGGCCAGGCCGGTTTCCTTCTCCACGATCGAGGCCAGGATCAGCGCCTGCTCCGGCGACTGCAGCGGCAGGTCCTTGGCGCGCGTGTCCCAGGCCTCGGCCAGCGCCTTGTCCATCGCCGCATGCGCGCGGCGCAGCACCTGCAGGTCGGTGTCGCCGCGCTGGTAGAGGTAGGTCTCGGGCAGGAAGCGGCCTTCCGGGTGTTGGCCGGGCTGGCCGAGCTTGGCCATCAGTTCGCTGTCGCTGAGGTCGGTGGTGGTGTGCACCAGCGGCGTGGCCGCGTTCAAGGCGCTGCGCAGTTGGCGCACGTTCCAGCCTTCGACGATGGTGAAACGGTACTGGATCACCTGGCCCTTGCGCATGCGCAGCAGCAGCTCGCGCGGGCTCAGCGCCGGCTGCAACGCGTATTCGCCGAACTTGAGTTTGCCGGCCACGCCCAGCTCGCGCGCCAGCACCTGCCACTGCAGGTCGCTGCCCTGGGTCACGCCGGCGGCGCGCAGCTTGCGCAGCACGCCGTTGAGCGAGGCGCCGCGCGCCACGTCCACGCTGGGCTGGGACGCCTGCAGCGGTTGCTCGGCGAAGGCGCGATAGCCGTGCCACCACCAGGCGCCGGCCGCGGCCACCAGCAGCGCCAGCACCAGCAATGTCCCCAGCAGGGTCAGACACCCGCGTTTAGCCCAAGCCACGACCACCTCGGAGCGAATTCAATGGCGTGCAGGATACCGCGCGGCCGGTGCCGCCCGGTATCGCGTCGCCCCGCTCATGGCTCCAGCGCGCGCAGCAGGCCGCGCGCCTTGGCCCGGGTCTCGTCGAGTTCGCGCTCCGGGTCGGAGTCGAACACGATGCCGGCGCCGGTGCGGAACTGCACCTGCGCGCCGTCCACCTCGGCGGTGCGGATGAGGATGTTCAGGTCCATGTCGCCGTCGCGGTTGAGCCAGCCGAACGCGCCGGTGTAGGCGCCGCGCGGGGTCTGCTCCAGCTCGGCGATGATCTGCATGCAGCGCACCTTGGGGCAGCCGGTGATGGTGCCGCCCGGGAAGGTGGCGCGGATCGTCTCGCCCGGCGTGGTGCCTGCACGCAGCCGGCCGCGCACGTTGCTGACGATGTGGTGCACGTGGGCGTAGCTCTCCACGGTCATCAGCTCGTCGACCTCGACGCTGCCCGGCGCGCAGATCCGCCCCAGGTCGTTGCGCTCCAGGTCGATCAGCATCACGTGCTCGGCGCGCTCCTTGGGATGCCCGACCAGTTCGCGGATGCGCGCGGCCTCGTCGTCGCCCGGCGCGCGTGCGCGGGTGCCGGCGATCGGCCGGGTCTCGACCACGTCGCCGCGCACCGACACCAGCCGTTCCGGCGAGGAACTGACCACGGCGCGGCCGTGGCCGACGAACAGGCCGGCGAACGGTGCGGGATTGGCGCGGCGCAGTTGCGCGTACAGCGCCGCCGGCGCCAGCGGCGCGGCGAAGCGCGCCGACCAGCGCCGCGACAGATTGACCTGGAACACGTCGCCGGCGCGCAGGTAATCGAGGATGCGGCGCACGCCGTCGACGAAGCGCTGCGGCGGGTCTTCCTCGATCGCCAGCGGCGCCTGCCACGCCGGCGCCGGTGCGGCCGCGGGCAGCGCCTGCAGATCGGCGAGCACGGCGTCCAGCAGCGCCGCATGCGCGGGCTCGGCCAGCGCCACGCAGTCGCCAGTCACGTGATCGCGCAGCAGCGCCGCGGGGCAGCGCAGGGCCAGCGCCGCGGGCGTGGTCGCAGCGGACGGCGGCAGTTGCAGCACCGGCTCCACCTGCGCGGCCAGTTCGTAGTCCAGCAGCAGCGCCCAGCCGCCACGAAACGGCCAGCGCGGCTCGTCGCGCTCGCAGCGTTCGGCCTGCCAATGCGTGTCCAGCGCATCGAGGAAATCGCCGGCGACCGCCGTGCCATCCAGCGCGCGGGTGCCCCCATCGCGATCCAGCCGCAGGCCCCGCCCGTCGGCGACCAGCAACAGATCCCAGCGCCCCTGCGCCGTGCCCGACGCCGCCGATTCCAGCAACACCGGATACCGCTGCGGCGCCAGGCGATGCAGCGCCAGCAGATCGACCTCGGCCGGCAAGGGAACGGTACGCAGCATCGAAGATCCGCTGGAAGAATGAAAGAAACGTCAGGGAACGGGAGGCGTCGCCAGACAAGCTCCAAGCGATACCACAGCAACGCGCGCCGACCTCACGCGCGCCGCCCGATAGATGGACGCGCGCGATGGGAGTGAGGCGCCGGCTGTGACGATTCCCGATTCCCTATTCCCGAATCCCGGCCCTCAGACCCGCTTGAACACCAACGTCCCGTTGGTCCCACCGAAGCCGAACCCATTGGACATCGCCACGTCGATCTGCTTCTCGCGCGCCACGTTCGGCACGTAGTCCAGGTCGCAGCCTTCGCCCGGTTCGTGCAGGTTGATGGTCGGCGGGATGATGCCGGCGTGGATCGCCATCACCGAGAAGATCGCTTCGGCACCGCCGGCGGCGCCGAGCAGGTGGCCGGTCATCGACTTGGTGGAACTGACCATAGTCTTGTAGGCGTGATCGCCCAGCGCACGCTTCATCGCCAGGGTCTCGGCCAGGTCGCCCAGCGGCGTGGAGGTGCCATGCGCGTTGAGGTAGTCGATCTGGTCCGGATTGAGCTTGGCGTCCTTCATCGCCGCCACCATGCTGCGCGCGGCGCCTTCGCCGTCCTCGCTCGGGGCAGTCATGTGGAACGCGTCGGAGCTGGCCCCGAAACCGACCAGCTCGGCATAGATGCGCGCGCCGCGCGCCTTGGCGTGTTCGTACTCTTCCAGCACCAGCACGCCGGCGCCGTCGCCGAGCACGAAGCCGTCGCGCTCCTTGTCCCACGGCCGCGAGGCGGCGGCAGGATCGTCGTTGCGGGTGGACATCGCCTTCATCGAGCAGAAGCCGCCCACCGAGGTCGGCGAGGAGCCGCGCTCGGCGCCGCCAGCCAGCATCACGTCGGCGTCGCCGTGTTGGATCATGCGCATCGCGGTGCCGATGGAATGGTTGGAGGTGGCGCAGGCCGAGACCGCGGAGAAGGTCGGCCCCTTCAGCCCTTTGATCAGGCTCACCTGGCCCGGCAGCATGTTGATGATGGTGCTGGGCACGTAGAACGGCGAGATCTTGCGCGCGCCGCCCTCGTGGAATTTGACGGTCTGTTCCTCGATGCCGAGCAGGCCACCGATGCCGGAGCCGAGGATCGCGCCGATGCGCTCGGCATTGGCCTCGGTGATCTCCAGGCCGGAATCGTCCAGCGCCATGAACGAGGCGCCGACGCCGTAATGGATGAACGAATCCATCTTGCGCGCGTCCTTGGACGAGATGAACTTGGTCGGATCGAAATCCTTGATCTCGCCGGCGATCTTGGTGGTGAACTGAGATGCATCGATCTGGGTGATCGGGCCGATGCCGGAGCGTCCGTTGACGATCCCTTCCCAACTGCTGGCCAGGTCATTGCCCAACGGCGACACCAGGCCCATGCCGGTTACGACGACACGACGGCTCATTGCGAAATCTCCTCACCGCGATACGCGCGGCCTTGACGCTGTAAAAACACAGGGCCGCATGCGCGGCCCCATGGGATTGTCACGCGCATCGGGCCCACGCAGGCGCCGATGGCGATCGCGAACGCAGCCTCAGCTCTTGACGTGCGCCTTGACGTAGTCGATGGCCTGCTGCACCGAGGTGATCTTCTCGGCTTCTTCGTCCGGGATCTCGCACTCGAATTCTTCTTCCAGGGCCATCACCAGCTCGACGGTGTCCAGCGAGTCGGCACCCAGGTCATCGACGAACGATGCGTTGTTGGTGACTTCTTCTTCCTTGACGCCGAGCTGTTCGACGACGATTTTCTTGACGCGTTCTTCGATGGTGCTCATTGGGATATCGCTCCAGATGGAGTAGTGGTGGTTCGAGTTTTAGGATCCCCGCACACGGATGTGCGGTGCTCCTGTGAGGGACTCACAAAACGCCATCGGGCTGCGATGGCCGCGTTGGGTAGTGTAGTGGAAACCGACTGGCCCTTGCAGCACTGCACAAATGCCGGCCGATCAGCCACTTAGGCGCGTCCGCTGCGCCGCAGGCTCACGGCATGTACATCCCGCCGTTCACGTGCAGGGTTTCGCCGGTGATGTAGCCGGCGCCGGGCCCGGCCAGGAACGCCACCGCGTTGGCGATGTCGGACGGCTGGCCGAGCTGGCCGAGCGCGATCTGCTCCAGCAGCGCGGTGCGCTGCGCTTCCGGCAGCGCCTTGGTCATGTCGGTGTCGATGAAGCCCGGCGCGACCACGTTGACGGTGATGCCGCGCGAGCCGATTTCCTTGGCCATCGACTTGGAGAAGGCGATGATGCCGGCCTTGGCCGCGGCGTAGTTGGCCTGGCCCGGATTGCCGGTCACGCCGACCACCGAAGCGATGTTGACGATGCGACCCTTGCGCGCCTTCATCATGCCGCGCAGCACCGCCTTGGAAGTGCGGAACACGCTGGTCAGGTTGGTGTCGATGATCGCCTGCCAGTCGTCGTCCTTCATCCGCATCAGCAAGTTGTCGCGGGTGATGCCGGCGTTGTTGACCAGGATCGAGACCGGGCCGAATTCCTTGGCGATCGCCTCGATCAGCGCATCGACCGCGGCGCCGTCGGTGACGTCCAGCGCACGGCCGTGGCCGCCGTGGGCGGCCAGGCGCGCGCCGATCGCTTGCGCGCCGGCGTCGGAGGTGGCGGTGCCGATGACGGTGGCGCCCTGCGCGGCCAGTTCGTCGGCGATGGCGGCACCGATGCCGCGGCTGGCGCCGGTGACCAGCGCGATCTCGCCCTGCAATGGCTTGCTCATCTGCGTTTCCTTGGAGACGGACGGCGCATGGCGCCGATGGAAAGGAGGGAAACCAGCGCGGGCGAACTGCGCACCGCGCGGCGACCGGCGATCAGGAGGCCCAGGCCTCGCGCGCGCCGGCGAACTCGGCGGGCGTGCCCAGGGCGCGGCCGTCGAGCGACTTGTCGATGCGCTTGACCAACCCGGTCAGCACCTTGCCCGGGCCGCACTCGGCCAGTCGGGTGGCGCCGCCGGCGGCCAGCGCCTGCACGCAGCCGGTCCAGCGCACCGGCAGATACAACTGCTCGACCAGCGCCTGGCGGATCGCCTCGACGCCCTCGTGCACCTGCGCATCGGCGTTCTGCACCACCGGCAGCTGCGGCGCCTGCCAGGCCAGTCCGCGCATCGCCTCGGCCAGGCGGTTGGCCGCCTCGCGCATCAGCGGGGTGTGCGACGGCACGCTGACCGCCAGCTTCACCGCCTTGCGCACGCCGCGCTCGGCCAGCAGCGCCAGCGCGCGGTCGACCGCCGCGGCATCGCCGCCGATCACCACCTGCCCCGGCGAGTTGTAGTTGGCCGGCACCACCACCTGGCTGCCGGCGGCCTGCGCGCAGACCTCTTCGACCAGCGCGTCCTCGGCGCCGAGCACGGCGGCCATCGCGCCCACACCGGCCGGCGCAGCGTCCTGCATCAGTTGCCCGCGCAGCCGCACCAGGTGCGCGCCGTCGTGCAGCGACAGGGCGCCGGCGGCGACCAGCGCGCTGTATTCGCCCAGGCTGTGCCCGGCCAGTTGCGCCGGACGCGCCCCGCCTTCGGCCAGCCACAGCCGCCACAGCGCCACGCTGGCGGCCAGCAGCGCCGGCTGGGTGTACTCGGTGCGGTTGAGCATCTCTTCCGGGCCGCCCTGGCTCAGCGCCCACAGGTCCACGCCGGCGCCCTCGGAGGCTTCGGCGAAGCTGTCGCGCAGCTGCGGATGCAATTCGGCCAGTTCGGCCAGCATGCCCAGCGATTGCGAACCCTGGCCGGGGAAGACGAAGGCGAGTGTGGAATCGGTCACGCGGTCGGCCCTGCGAAAATCGAGCGGCGATGATACGGGCGAAACCGGCCGGGCGTCTGTACCCGGGCGTATGTGAAATGACGGCCGGCCCATCGCGTGCCGCCGGTCGTGCTCCGCTTGGCGGCGCCCGGTATCAGGCCGACAGCACACGTGAAGCGCGGGACGCACGCCAGCGCAAGGCGTTGCGATCGTGCGCGCAGGCCAGGGTGCTGGCAGCGCGTCACCGCGGAGCGGCGGAACGAGGGGCATGTCCGATGGGCGCGGCTGGACGCCCAGGCGACAACGCAAAAAGCGCGCCGCCACAGGCACCCACGCTGGGCGAATCGCGCTTTTCGCGCGCGGCGTGATGTCGCGAAAGGAAAGCGGGCGCGGACGCATCGCGGCACAGGCCGCGCGCGACCACGCACCGCGATGCACGCGCCGGACGCGCTGGCGTCATGAGAATTGAGTTCGGCGAGCGCATTGCCGCGCGTCGTGGCGACGACGCACGGCGCCCGGCATCGGATCGCGATCGCGCGCCGCGACGCCGCCAACGGCGCCGGGCGCGGAAACAGGCTCAGTAGCGCAGCAGCGCCGAGCCCCAGGTGAAGCCGCCGCCGAAGGCTTCCAGCAGCAGCAACTGGCCGCGCTGCACGCGGCCCGAACGCACCGCCACGTCCAGCGCCATCGGCACCGAGGCGGAGGAGGTGTTGCCGTGGATGTCCACCGTCACCACCACCTGCTCCATCGGCAGCTCCAGGCGCTTGGCGGTGGCTTCGATGATGCGCAGGTTGGCCTGGTGCGGGATCAGCCAGTCCAGGTCGTGCTTGTCCAGGCCGTTGGCCTCGAGGGTCTCGTCGACCACGGCGTCGAGCGCCTTGACCGCGTACTTGAACACCTCGCTGCCCTTCATCTGGATGCCGCCGGCGGCCGGATCGCCGGTGCCGTCGCCCAGGCCGGTGGCGATGCCGACCGGATTCCACAGCAGTTCCTTCTTGCTGCCGTCGGCATGCAGATGGGTGCTGAGGATGCCGGTGTCTTCGTCGGCGCGCAGGACCACCGCGCCGGCGCCGTCACCGAACAGCACGCAGGTGGTGCGCTCGGTCCAGTCGACGATGCGGCTGAGGGTTTCGGTGCCGATGACCAGCACGGTCTTCGCGTCGCCGCTGCGGATGAACTTGTCGGCCACGCTGAGCGCGTAGACGAAGCCGGAACAGGCGGCGTTGACGTCCAGCGCCGGGCAGCCGACCACGCCGAGGCGGGCCTGGATCAGGCAGGCGGTGGACGGAAAAATCAGATCCGGCGTGGTGGTGCCGACCACGATCATGTCGAGTTCGGCGGCATCGATGCCGGCGGCTTCGATGGCCTTCAGCGCGGCCTCGTAGCCCAGGTCGCCGGCGGTCTGGCCGGGGGCGGCGATGTGCCGCTCGCGGATGCCGGTACGGCTGCGGATCCATTCGTCGCTGGTGTCGACCATGTGCGACAGATCGTCGTTGGTCAACACTTTTTCAGGCAAATAGCTGCCGGTGCCCGCGATCCTGGAATAGATCCGCTTGCTCATGCTGGTTCCTGTTGCCTGTTACGCAGGCCGCCCCGGTGCGGCGCGGCCTGTGAAGATGGGTGACTCCATCCACCGCAGCGCGGTGGACGGGCACGGATCAATCTTCTTCGACCTGCGCGGTCTTGGTGGCGATCACCTTCTTGCCACGGTAGTAACCGTCGGCGGTGACGTGGTGGCGCAGGTGGATCTCGCCGCTGGTCGGATCGGTCGACAGCTGCTTGGCGCTGAGGGCGTCGTGCGAACGGCGCTGGCCGCGGCGGGACGGGGTGACACGGGATTTCTGCACAGCCATGGGATTGCTCCAAACTCGGTTCGTTTACATCTGTCGTCATTACGTCGCGCAGGACGCGCGCGTCCGGCAACAACCTCAGGCAGCGGCAGGCGGACCGACCGCTACTGTTTCTTCAGCGCCGCCAACGCCGCGAACGGGTTGACCTTGCTCGTTTCTTCCTCGGTCGCCGGCCAGTCGCGATCGACCGCCTCGCTTCCGGGCGCCACCGGCACCAACGGTACCGCCAGCACCAGCTCGTCCTCGACCAGATCGGCCGGCCGCAGCATGCCGTCTTCCGGCACCAGCAAGGCCTCGTGATCCGGCGGCAGCGCGGCTTCTTCTTCCTCGCTGCGGATCAGCCCCAGCCGCTGCACGCTCGACACCGGCAGCAGAAAGCGCTGCAGGCTCCGCTGACAGATCAGCGGCAGCTCGGTTTCGATCTTCAGTTCGACATAGGACACTTGCAGTACAGCGTCGCGGCCGAATTCCAGCGTGTAGCGGCATTCGCCTTCGGTGTCGGCCAGGCTGCCTTGCAGACGGGTCATCGCCGAGAGCGGCAGGCGGTCTTCGAAGACCCTGCGCGCTGCGACCATCCGCCAGGCATCCAACAGTTCGGGCACGTTCGCGGACATAAGCCGCAGAATGTTAAGGACTGCCGGGGCCGCTGTCAAACCGCCCCCTGGGCCGCTGCCAGCCCAGCACCGAACCGCCTTGCCGGTCCGCGCCAGCCGCCGCAGACTGCCGGCCCCGGCCTGCCGCCGCCCGCCCTTCCGCCGATGCCCGCGCTGATCCTGGCTTCCACTTCCGCCTACCGCCGCGAACTGCTGCAACGGCTGCGTCTTCCCTTCGACTGCGCGCGCCCGCAGGTCGACGAGACCCCGCTGCCCGGCGAAGCGCCGCTGGCGCTGGCGCAGCGGCTGGCGGCGGCCAAGGCGGCGGCGGTCGCGGCCACTGCCGGGGAGGCCTGGGTGATCGGCTCGGACCAGGTCGCCGAACTGGACGGCCAACCGCTGGGCAAGCCCGGCGAGGTGGCCGCGGCGCACGCGCAACTGGCGGCCATGTCCGGGCGCAGCGTGCGCTTCCACACGGCGGTGTGCCTGCAGCGCGGCACACGCACCCTGCACGCCTGCGATCTCACCGAAGTACAGTTCCGCGACCTGCAGGCCGACGCCATCGCCCGCTACGTCGCTGCCGAACAGCCGCTGGACTGCGCCGGCAGCTTCAAGTGCGAAGGCCTGGGGATCAGCCTGTTCCGCGCGATCCAGACCCAGGACCCCACCGCGCTGATCGGCCTGCCGTTGATCGCGCTGTCCGAGTTGCTGCGCGAGGCCGGCTACACCCTGCCCTAGCCGGCCGACAGGTGCTGCCCTCTTACTGCAACCGGCACCACTGATACGGGAAGCGCGCCTGCCCGACCCAGGATTGGTAGATCTGACAGGACCCCGGCTGCAGCGCCAGGCCGTAGCGCGCCAGTTGCTGTGCGGCCAGCGCCTGGGTCTGGCGATCCGCGGCGGCGACATCCACAGCCCGTTCCGGCAGCAGCACCCAGCGACAACGACCGGCATCCACCTCCACACCGGCGCGCACCGGGCGCCGCGCCAGCCGCCGCATCAACGCGCAATCGGGGCCGCGATCCAGACCCAGGCGCGCGGCCACGGCATTGAGCCGCTGCAGGCGTTCGACATTGCGATCCACTTCCGCCGGCAGCATCGCGTAGCCCTGCCCGCGCGCCGCCAGCATCTCGCGCACCCGCGCGGCGTAGGCCGGCGTTTCCGGGAAATTGGAGGCGACCGACGCGTACGCCGCCTGCCCGGGCAGGAACGGAATGCGCCAGGACTCCGGTGCATCGCCGACCAGCAGCACCAGGCTGCGCTCGGGTTGCGGCATCGGCGGCGCCTGCACCCGGAACGCCTCGCGCGCCCAGCGCTCGTGCCCCCATTCGCCCCAGCCGTACAGCGCAAAGGCCGCACAGGCGATCAGGGTCCAGCGCGCCGCCGGCGCGGCGATGCGCGCCGGCAGCAGCCGCCGCAGCCCCACCCACAACAGCAGCGGCGCCAGCAGCTCCGGCACCACCAGATAGCGCTGGATGCTGAAGGCCGCCTGCCAGGCGAGGAAGGCCACCACCACGAACACCAGCACCGCACGCCACGCCGGCGCGACCACCTCCGCCGGCGCGGAGGCACGCGGACGCCGCAGCGCCCAGCGCAGAAACGCCACCAGGCCCAGCAGATATAGCAGCGGCCACACCAGTTGCCGCAGGCGCACCTCGCTGACCCGGTTCGGCGCCAGCGAGAACTGCAGCGGCCAGGTCAGCCACTCCCACAGCGTCTTCGGCAACCAGCGCGTGTCGCTGACCGCCACCGGCTGCGCCAGCGGCGCCAGGAAGTGGCTGTTGAACTGCGGAAACAGCGGATTGCCGAAGGTCTGCCACACCCGCAGCAGCCACGGCCCGGCCAGCAGCGCGAAACTGAGCAGCGTCACCGCAGTCAGCACCGCGGCGCCGCCGATCCGCTGCCGCGGGCGCCCACCGGCGACCAGCGCGGTCACGCCCAGGGCCAGCGCGAACAGCGCATTGGTCAGCTTGCAGGCCATCGCCAGCCCGAGCAGGGCGCCGGCCAGTGCCCACCAGCCCAGCGCCACGCCCTGCCCCGCGACCTGCTGGCGGCGTTGCGCGTGCAGTGCGGCGAGCAGTGCGCCCAGCACCGGCAGCGCGCTGGTGTTGTCGCCCATGGTGCCGGCGAACTCGGACAGGAACGCGGCGCTGCACAGCCCGGCCAGCGCCAGCCACGGCACCAGCCGCGCGCGGTCCAGCCGCGGATCCAGCACCTGCCAGACGATGCCGGCCAGCAGCAGGAACGCCAGTGCATGCAGCACGCCCATCGCGAACCCGGCCAGCGGCGCAGGCAGGCCGACGAACAGCGCGTAATGCAGCACGTCCAGCAGCGGATTGAAGTAGCTCTGCATCTGCGCCGGCGCCAGGTCGATGCCGAGGCGGCCGTGCAGTACGGCGTAGCCGTTGTACAGGTGGTAGTTGCGCAGGTCCCAGTTGGCGTCCTGACCCAGCCACAGCGACAGCAGCCCACCCAAGAGCGCGACCGCCACACCCGCCGCGATCACATTGCCGCGGTTGTGGAAGGCGAAGCGGCGATCCAGCGCGGCCAGCAGGCGCTGGCGGCGCGTCGGGCGCGGCAGCGCCGCAGCAGCAGTGGTGCTCATGCGCCGTCACCATGATGCGCACCCTGCGCGTCCGCCGCCGGCCAGGCCGGGATCGCCAGGTAAGCCAGGCGCTTGGCCTCGATGCGGCCGCGCGTGACCGTGTCCAGGATCAGCCCACAGGCCAGCAGCAACACACCCAGCAACACCAACGCCGAACACAGGATCGCGGTGGGAAACCGCGGCACCAGGCCGGTCTGCGCATAGGTCAGCAACAGCGGCACCGCCAGCGCCAGCGCCAGCAGCACGCAGGCGCCGAAGCCGAGCGAGAAGAACAGCAAGGGCCGCTCGGCCTTGAACAGGCGCAGGATGGTCAGCAGGATGCGGGTGCCGTCGTGCCAGGTGCGCAGTTTGCTCTGCGATCCTTCCGGACGCGCGCCGTAGGCAGTGTCGACTTCCGCCACGGGCATGCGCAGTTGCAGCGCGTGCACCGCCAGTTCGGTCTCGGTCTCGAAGCCGGCGGCATGCGCGGGAAACGACTTCACGTAGCGCCGCGAGAACACCCGGTAGCCGGACAGCATGTCGTCGAAGCTGCGCCCGAACAGGAAGCCCACGCAGCGGGTCAGCAGCACGTTGCCGATGCGATGGCCAGCGCGGTACGCCGCCGCTTCGTCGCTGCGGCGCGCGCCGACCACCATGTCCAGCCCGTCGCGCAGCAGCCGCTCGACCAGCGCCGGCGCCATCGCCGCATCGTAGGTCGCATCGCCGTCGACCAGCACGTAGACGTCGGCCTCGATGTCGGCGAACAGGCGCCGCACCACGTTGCCCTTGCCCTGCAGCGCGACCTCGCGCACCACCGCACCGGCCGCACGCGCACGGGCGATGGTGGCGTCGCTGGAATTGTTGTCGAACACATGGACCTGCGCGCCCGGCAGATGCGTGGCGAAATCGGCCACGACCCGGCCGATGGTGGCCGCCTCGTTGTGGCAGGGCACCAACACCGCGATCCGCGGCGCGGCCGCGGGGCGATCGGAGGGGAAACTGGACATTGGCGGCGTGCGGTCCTGCGCGGCAGCGTGGAAAGGCGCGCCATCCTAGCTCAGTGCGGGCGCAGCACGATCGGTTGTTCCCACCAATCCTCGACGCTGCCGTCGCGGCCGTGCAGGCGCAGGCCCAGCCAGTGCGTGCCCGGTGCCAGGCCACTGGCATCGACGGTGGCACGGAAGCCGATGTTCGGATGATTGGGATCCGTGGAGATCTTCCAGAACTTGGTGACGTCGTAGACATCGCCGTAGTGCGCCTGCGCCGCGACCTTGCCGTCGAGCAGTATCTCGACCCGGTCGATTCCCACGCCGTCCTTGAACGCCCAGCCGGACACGTCGAAGCGGCGGCCGACGCTGGCGTCCACGTCCGGGGTGTTGAACCAGGCCATCGCCGGCGTGGTGCAGGGGCCGGCCGCACGCTGCGCCGGCAGCGCGAACAGCAGGAAGCGCTGGCTGCCGTGGTCGCTGGACACCACCCGCGGCGGCGGCAGCGGGCCGACCAGATCGCACACCGCGTGGTAGCGCTGCAGCAGCAGCCGGTACTTCATGTCGCTGGGCGAAAGCACCAGCAGCCGCGGACCGTCGCGGCGGCCGTCGCTGAGCAGTCCCCACTGCTGCAGCTGTGCGCTGCGCCCGTGCTTGTCGTTCAACGGATGCGGCAGCACCTGGATGTTGGGATCGCGCAGTTCGAAGCCGAGTTCGGCGCCGACCTTGAAGTTGTCCGCCAGCACCTTGGTGCCTGGCGGCATGCTCGCCAGTTCGCGACGCACCGCGCCGGCCAGCGGCCGCCAGCCGGCGAAGTTGCGCGGGTAGTACTTGTCGCCGGCGGTGTGCTCGCGCACCGCCGGCACCGACACCGCCAGGTAGTAGCCGAACGCACCGACCAGACCCAGCCCGGCCAGCAGCCAGGTGGCGCGGCGCAGCGGCTTGCTCCAGCCGTTGAGGATCACCGGCGTGGCGATCAGCAGCGCCAGATAGCCCGGCAGCGGCCAGTGGAAACTGACCCGCTCGGCGTCGGTGAAGAACCCGAGCAGGAAGATGCCCAGCGTGGACACGCCACCGAGCAGGCCGAAATACCGCCACTGCACGCGCGTGCCGCTGCTGCCGCCGCGCGTGGCCATCAGCGCCACCTTGGTCATCGCCACCGCCAGCAGCGGCGTGACCAGCAGCAACTGGATCAGCAGGAAGGCGATGCCGGCGGGCTGGAAACTCCAGGGATGACGGTCGACCAGCTGGAACTTGAGACCGGCTTCGCCATTGTCCGCGTTCCAGGCCAGCAGCGGCAGCCAGGCGACCATGCCCAGCGCCAGCGCGACCCACACCTGCGGATCGCGCAGCATGCGCCGGCCCTGCGGGATCAGCAGCAGCGCGATCGCGCCGACGCCGATCACGCCGACGAAGCGGTAATGGCTCAGCGCGCCGATGACCAGGCCCAGCGCCAGCTCCACCGCGCTCAGCGCCTCGGTCTGGCGCAGCAGCCGCGCGCTGGCGTCGATGCACAGGATCGTCGCCAGCGCCATCGGCACGTCCGGCAGCGCCAGGATGCCCAGGGTGCCGGACAACGGCATCAGCAAGGCCAGGCTGCCGGCGCGCCAGCCCGCCACCGCACCGAACCAGCGCGTGGCGATGCGTGCGATCAGCCACGGCACGGCCGCGCCCAGCAGCAGGAATGGTGCGCGCAGTGCCAGCAGGTGATCGCCGCCGAGCGCCACGCCCAGCCGCGCCAGCCACGCGGTCAGCCCGGGCAGGTCCGAGTAGGCCAGCGCCAGGTGCTGGCCTTCCTGCCAATAGAATGCCTCGTCCACGAACAACGGCAGGCGCGCGGCGACCAGCAGTTTGGCGGCGGTGACGAGCGTCCACAGCACGATGAAGACGCTGCGTGCACGTTGTTCCCCTTGCATTGCCCGTACACTCCCTGAAACCGTTGCGAGACTGCGATGCCTACTCCGCTCCGCTTGCCGGAAATGCTAACCGATACGTTGCGCGAGGCGCTCACGCGCGCCCAGCAGCAGGTCAATGCGCTGGTCCTGGGCAAGCCGCAACAGGTGCGCATGGCGTTTGTCGCCCTGCTGTCCGGCGGACATCTGCTGATCGAGGATCTGCCCGGCCTGGGCAAGACCACGCTGGCGCATGCGCTGGCGGCGAGCCTGGGGCTGGGCTTCCAGCGCGTGCAGTTCACCTCCGACTTGCTGCCGGCCGATGTGCTCGGCGTGTCGGTGTACGACGCGCAGTCGCGCCAGTTCCAGTTCCACCCCGGCCCGGTGTTCACCCACGTGCTGCTCGCCGACGAGATCAATCGCGCGCCGCCGCGCACGCAGAGTGCGCTGCTGGAAGCGATGGCCGAACAGCAGGTCACCCTCGACGGCACCACCCATCCGCTGCCGTCACCGTTCTTCGTCATCGCCACGCAGAACCCGGTGGACCTGTCGGGCACCTTCCCCCTGCCCGACTCGCAACTGGACCGCTTCCTGCTGCGCTTGGCGCTGGGCTATCCCAACGCCGAGGCCGAACGCGCGCTGCTCAGCGGCAGCGACCGCCGCGACCTGATCGCGCAGGCGCAGCCGCTGCTCGGCGAGGCCGACATGGCCACGCTGCGCCAGGGCGTGGAGCAGATCCACGCCAGCGAGGCGCTGGTCGCCTATGTGCAGGCACTGCTGGCGCGCAGCCGTCAGCACCCGGGCGTGCGCGTGGGCCTGTCGCCGCGCGCCGGCATCGCGCTGCTGCGCGCGGCCAAGGCG
Source organism: Xanthomonas sp. LMG 12459 (assembly GCF_009192905.1). NCBI lineage: Bacteria > Pseudomonadati > Pseudomonadota > Gammaproteobacteria > Lysobacterales > Lysobacteraceae > Xanthomonas > Xanthomonas sp. LMG 12459. Next base: position 7,924 of record NZ_NSGT01000034.1, on the reverse strand, counting down.
CATGCGCTGCTGCTCGGCCGCGGCCATGTGCTGCCCGAGGACGTGCAGGCGCTGTTCGTGGCCGTCGCCGAGCATCGCCTGGTGGCCGAACAGGAATCGGCCTCCGGCCAGGCCCTGGCCAAGGCGATCCTGCACAGCGTCGCGGTGGACTGACGCCGATGCCGGGCGGGCGGCGCGACTGGCGGCAGCGACTGGCGCAGTTGGCCGCGCCGCGCGCGCCGGAAGCCCTGCCAGTGCAGTTGGACCGGCGCCGCATCTACATCCTGCCCACGCCGTTCGGCGGCTTCCTGGCGCTGCTGCTGGCGGCGATGCTGCTCGGCGCGCTGAACTACAACAACAACCCGGCGCTGCTGCTGGCGATGCTGCTCGGCGCGGCCGCAATGGCCAGCGCCATCGTCGCGCACCTGCAGTTGTCCGGGCTGCGGCTGGAAGCGCTGTCGGCCGAGCCGGTGGCGGCAGGGCAGCCGCTGCGCCTGCGGTTGGCGCTGGCAACGGCCGACGGGCGCCGACGGCGCGGCCTGCGCGTGCGCCACGGTGCCGCCCACACCTACCTGGACCTGCACCGCGACGATCGCAACGAGGCCGACCTGGAGGTGCCCACCGAGCGTCGCGGCTGGCTGGACCTGCAACGCATCCAGGTCTCCACCACCCAGCCGCTGGGCCTGCTGCGCGCCTGGGCCTGGTTCTGGCCGGACGCCCCGCTGCTGGTCTACCCGCAACCGGAGACAGACGGTCCGCCGCTGCCGGCCGGCGCCGGCACCCCGACCCAGACCCGCCTGCACGCGCTCGGCGAGGAATTGCACCAGCTGCGCCCATATCGCGCCGGCGATGCGCCGCGGGCGATCGCGTGGAAACACTCGGCGCGCCGCGACACCCTGCTGGTACGCGAGTACGAGCGCCCGATCGGCGTGGACGTGGTACTGGACTGGCGCACGCTGCCGGCCTTGCCGCACGAACGTCGTATCGCACGGCTGGCGCGCTGGGTCGAGGAAGCCGAACGCGACGGCCGCCGCTACCGCCTGCTGCTGCCGGGGCAGCCGGCGCTGGGGCCGGGCCGCGGGCCGCAGCACCGGCATCTGTGCCTGCGCGCGCTGGCGCTGCTGCCGCATGGCTGAGCCGCGCTCACCGACGCTGCATGCCGCCAGCCGCGCCTGGGCGCTGGGCGCGGCGCTGCTGGCCTTGCTGCCGCTGCTGCTGCAATTGCCCGGCACGCTGGCTTGGCTGATCGCGCTGTCGGCCCTGCTGATCGGCGCCAGTTCGGCGTGGCGGCCGCTGCCGGCGCTGCTGCGCCTGGTCCTGGTCGCCGTCATGCTCGCGGCGCTGTACTGGCAGGTCGGCCTGCGCTTCGGCCGCGACACCGGCTGCGCGCTGCTGGCGGCGATGCTGGCGATCAAGCCCTCGGAACTGAAGAACCTGCGCGACGCGCGCAGCCTGCTCGGCTTCGCCCTGTTCGCGCCGTTCGCCGCCTTCCTGCTCGACCAGGGGCCGGTGACGATGGCGCTGGGGCTTGCAGCGGTGATCGCGGCCCTGCTGTGCATGCAGCGCCTGGCCGACCAGGAAGGGCACAGCGCGCGGCGGCCGCTGCGCGGGCAACTGCGCGACGTCGGCCGTCTGCTGGCGTTGGGCCTGCCGCTGGCGCTGGCCGCGTTCTGGCTATTCCCGCGCCTGGGTTCGCCACTGTGGGGCGTGCCGGAACGTGCGCTGGGCCGTCCCGGCCTGTCGGACACGATGAGTCCGGGGCAGTGGCTGGACCTGCTGGCCGACGACACCCCCGCATTGCGTGTGCAGTTCTTCGGCCCGGTGCCGGCGCCGGCGCAGCGTTACTGGCGCGGCCCGGTGCTGTGGGATTTCGACGGCCGCACCTGGCGTGCGCAGCGCGACAACGCTTTCGCGCCGGCACCGCCGATCCAGCTCGCACCCGGCGGCTGGGACTACCAGCTCGAGGTGGAACCGACCGACCGCCGGCAACTGGTCGCCCTGGACCTGCCGCGGCAGGCACCGGCCGGCACCCGGCTGACGGCCGACGCCGTGCTGCAGACCGAGCGCCCGCTCAGCGCGCTGACCCGCTGGCGGCTGCGGTCGGCGCTGCCGCAACGGGTGGAGGCCGATCTCGCGCCGGCGCAACGGCAGCGCGCGCTGGCGTTGCCGCCCGGCTACAACCCGCGCACCCTGGCGCTGGCCCGGCAGTGGCGGCAGCAGGCCGGCGCCGACGATGCGGCGATCGTCGCCCGCGCTCTGCAATGGATTCGCCGCGACTTCGCCTACACCCTGGAGACGCCGCTGCCCGGCCGCGACGGCGTGGACGAGTTCCTGTTCCAGCAGAAGGCCGGGTTCTGCCAGCACTTCAGTTCGGCGTTCGTGGTGCTGATGCGCGGCGCCGGCATTCCTGCGCGCGTGGTCACCGGCTATGCCGGCGGCACCCGCAATGCGTTCGGGGACTACTGGGTGGTGCGGCGCATGGACGCGCACGCCTGGGCCGAGGTGTGGCTGCCGCAACGCGGGTGGGTGCGGGTGGACCCGACTGCGGCGGTGGCGCCGGAGCGCATCTACGACACCCTGGAGGACCGGCTCGATGGCGGCGCTGGCGCGCAGGGCGACGCCGGCGACTGGCGCTGGCGCGACCTCGCCGACTGGGCCCGGCGCGGCTGGAACGACCTGGTGCTGTCCTTCGACGCCAGCCGCCAGCAGCGCCTGCTCAGCCAGTTCGGCATCGCCCGCCTGGAACCCGGGCAACTGGTGGCGCTGTTCGCCGGATTCGCCGCGGTGCTGCTGGGTGCGATGGCCTGGTGGCTGGCCCGCGGTGAGCGCGAACGCGATCCGCTGCTGCGCGCATGGCGGGCGCTGGGCCGGCGCTACGCCCGGCGCGGGCTGGGCCGCGACCCGCACGAACCGGCCCTGGCCTGGGCCGCTCGCGTACAGCGGGAAACCGGCGATGCGAGCCTGATTCCGCTCAGCCGGCGTTTCGCCGATGCGCGCTACGCTGGCGCTGATTCGGACAGCGCTTCATTGTTGCGCGACCTGCGCAGGCACCGTCCGCCCACTGGAGCATCCCGATGAAGATTCGCCTGCTGTTCCCCGTGATCGCTGCGTTGGCGCTCGGCGCCTGCGCCACCGCCCCCAAGCCGCTGCAGGGCCAGTTCGCGCCCGTCAGCCCGCGCGACTCGGTCGCCGGCCAGCAGGCCGGCGCGCCGGTGCGCTGGGGCGGCAAGATCATCAAGACCACGCCCGGCCAGGGCCAGACCTGCTTCCAGATGCTGTCGCGCCCGCTCAACGCCAGCGGCCGTCCGGACAGCGATGCCGCCGACGCCAGCGATGGCCGCTTCATCGCCTGCCGCGCCGGCTTCTACGACCCGGCGGTGTTCGAACCCGGCCGCGAAGTGACCTTCATCGGCCACGTGTCCGGCTACGACAACACCCGCATCGGCGAGTACGACTACCGCCTGCCGAAGATGGACGCGGACGTGGTGTACCTGTGGCCGGTGGTGCGCCAGGTCGAAGTGGTGCCCGCCTATCCGTACGGCCCCTGGGGCGGCCCGTGGGGTCCGTGGGGCCCGCGCTGGGGCTGGTGGTAAGCCCTGCGTTTCTGCCGCAACGAAAAACGCCGCTGATCCAGCGGCGTTTTTTTATGTCTGCACGTTCGCGCCAGCCGCTGCTCAGGGCGTACCGAAGCGCCCCAGCGGCGCACCGGCGAGCAGATGCAGGTGCAGATGGAACACGGTCTGCCCGGCGTGCTCGCGGCAGTTGATCACCACCCGGTAGCCGTCCTGGGCCAGGCCCTGCTCGCGCGCATAGCTGGCCGCGGCCAGCACCAGCCGGCCGACCAGGGTCGCCTGCTCCGGCGCCAGGTCGTCCAGGGTCGGAATCTCCACCTGCTTGGGAATGAAGAGCACATGCACCGGCGCCTGCGGCGCGATGTCCTTGAAGCCGAGCACGGCGTCGTCCTCGTAGACGATGCTGGCCGGAATTTCGCGACGGATGATCTTGCCGAAGATGGTGTCCATGGAGCGCGCCCGGAACGAAAGAAGGGGCCGCCGTTATAGCCCAATTCGGCCTCGCGCCGCAGCCGTGTGCGGCGGTTACTCGCCGGTGCCGGTGCGCGGCACTTCGCTGCGGCTGCCGAAGGCGTGCGACAGCGTGCCGCGATCCACGTACTCCAGCTCGCCGCCGAGCGGCAGGCCCTGCGCCAACCGGCTCGGCCGCACGCCATGCTGGCGCGCCAGTTGCGCCAGGTAATGCGCGGTGGCCTCGCCTTCGACGGTGGAGTTGGTGGCGATGATCAGTTCGGCCACCTCGCCCTGCGCCAACCGCGCGGCCAGCCGGTCCAGGCCCAGCTCGCGCGGGCCGATGCCGTCCAGCGGCGACAGCCGGCCCTGCAGAATGAAGTACAGCCCGCGGTAGCCGGTGGCGTGCTCGATCGCCAGCCGGTCGGCCGGCGACTCCACCGCGCACAGCTGCTGGCGGTCGCGCGCGGGACTGGCGCAGATCGCGCAGACCTCGGTCTCGCTGAAATCGCGGCATTGCGCGCAATGACCGATGCGCTCGATCGCCTCGTGCAACCGCTCGGCCAGACGCTGCCCACCCTCGCGCTCGCGCTCGAGCACGTGATACGCCATGCGCTGCGCAGTCTTCTGGCCGACGCCAGGCAACACGCGGAACGCATCGATCAGTTGTTCGAGCAGCGGCGAGCTCATTGTGGTTGGGGATTCGGGAGTGGAGATTGGGGATTCGTAAGGGAAACATCGCTGTCACGCGATGTTTTCGTAGGAGCGGCTTCAGCCGCGACGGCTTGATCTGACCGGTCGCGGCTGAAGCCACTCCTGCAAGAGGAACTCACCGAAGCAGGAAGGGCAGCGCACTCGCGAAAAACCGCGAATCCCCAATCCCGAATCCCCAATCCCGGCAACTCAGAACGGCAGCTTCATGCCCGGCGGGATCGGCATGCCGGCGGTGGCCGCGCCCATGCGCGCCTTGGATTCGGCATCGATCTTGTTGGACGCATCGTTGAACGCAGCCGCGATCAGATCCTCGGCCATCTCCTGGTCGGCGAGGATGCTCGGATCGATCCGCACCTTGCGGCACTCCTTGGCGCCGGTCAGGGTCACGTTGACCATGCCGCCGCCGGCGCTGCCGGTGACTTCCAGCTTGGCCAGTTCTTCCTGGGCGCGCTGCAGGTTTTCCTGCATCTTCTGCGCCTGTTGCATCAGTTGGGCGATATTGCCGCGCATCGTGGTTCACTCATCGTAGGGACGGATGGAATCGGGGACGACCCGCGCGCCTTGCTGCTGGATCAGCGCCTGCACCGCCGGGTCGTTCATGAACGCGGCCTCGGCCGCGTTCTGGCGCTCGCCGCGTTGCCGGTGCGAGCGCTCATGCAGGGTTTCGGCATCGACCGCGATGCCGCTTTCGATGACGATCTTCGGCCGCTGGCCCAGCGCATCGGCCAGCGCCGCAGCCAGTTCGCCCAGCGAGCGCTCCGACTGCAGGTATTCGAAGCCCGGCGACAGCGACAGCCGCAGCACGCCCTCGGCATGGCTGACGAAGGCGGCGTTGGCGGCGAGCTGCCGCGAGGGGCCGCTCAGGCCGCAATCGGCGACCAGTTCCAGCCAGTCCTCGGCGCTGTGCAGCGCACGCGGCGTGTCGGACACGGGGGCATGGGTGCGCGGCGGCGGCGCCAGGGGCGGCACCATCGCCATTTCCGGCTCGGCGGCCGCAGCCGTGGCCGCGGCCGGAACGATTGCTGGCGCCGGCGTCGCGACGGGCGCGGACGGCGCTGGGCGTGCCGCCGGCGGTGCCGGCGGATCCCATGGCGGATCGAGCAGGGCCGCCGCCGTACTGGGCGCCGCCGCCACGGGCGCAGCGGGAACCGGCGCCGGCGCGGCAACGGCAGGCGCCGCCGGGGCAGCGACAGCCACCGCGGCCGGTGCTGCGGTCGCCAAGACAGGCGCACTGGCCGCGGCGGCCGGCGCAGTGCCGTGTCCTTGCGCCGCCGCGCTGGTCGCGGTGCCGGCCGGCAGCGCCGTGGCGCCCATCGGCCGGAACGCCAGCATGCGCAGCAGCGCCATCTCGAACCCGGCGCGCGGGCTCGGCGCCAGGTACAGGTCGCGGCGACCGTTCAGTGCCATCTGGTACCAAAGCTGCACGATCTCCGGCCGCAGGCGCTCGGCCAGCGGCGCGGGGTCCAGGCCATCCAGCGCCGGCGTGGCCGCGCCCGGCACCAGCTGCCGCACCTGGATGCGGTGCAGGGCCTCGGCCAGCGCCTCCAGCACCCCGCCCCAGTCGGGCGAGAACTCGGCCAGGCCGGCCACCACCTGCAGCAGCCGCTGCCCGTCGGCATCGGCCAGCGCGTCCAGCATCGCCCCGACCTGGGTGCGATCGACCGTGCCCAGCATCGTCCGCACCACGTCGTCGCGCAGCGCACCGCCGGCATAGGCGATGGCCTGGTCGAGCAGCGACAGGCCGTCGCGCAGGCTGCCGTCGGCGGCCTTGGCCAGTTGCACGATCGCCGAGGCATCCACCTCGATCTGCTCGGCGGCCAGGATCTTGGTCATCTGCCCCTGGATCTGCTCCTCGTCCAGGCGCTTGAGGTTGAACTGCAGGCAGCGCGACAGCACCGTCACCGGCAGCTTCTGCGGGTCGGTGGTGGCGAGCAGGAACTTCACGTGCTCCGGCGGCTCTTCCAGGGTCTTCAGCAGCGCGTTGAACGCCGCCTTGGAGAGCATGTGCACTTCGTCGATCAGATAGACCTTGAACTTGCCGCGCGAGGGCATGTACTGCGCGTTCTCGATCACCTCGCGCACGTCGTCCACGCCGGTGTTGGACGCGGCGTCGATCTCCAGCAGGTCGATGTAGCGGCCGGCGTCGATGTCCAGGCAGGCCGCGCACTGACCGCACGGGTCGGCGCTGGTGCCCTGCTCGCAGTTCAGCGACTTTGCGAAGATGCGCGCGATGGTGGTCTTGCCGACGCCGCGGGTGCCGGTGAACAGAAAGGCGTGGTGCACCCGGCCGCTGTCCAGCGCGTTGGTGAGCGCGCGGACCACATGCTCCTGCCCCACCAGCTCGGCGAAACGCTTGGGGCGCCACTTGCGGGCGAGAACGAGATAGGACATCAGGCGACCGTCTTCATCTGAACCACCATTGTGCCACGCCGGGCCATCGCGATCGTTCAGTAGCCCGGTCAGCCGCCATCACGCGCGCGCCGACCTTTGGCGCAGGGCTGCCTGCGACGATGAACAGGGCAAAGGTGACGCCGGTCAGCGCAGCCGCGGCGGCTCGCCTTGTGAACGGCGGCCATGACGGCTAGAATTCCCGCCCTTGCCCGGACCGCATGGCCCGCGCAAGACCCGGAGAGGTGTCCGAGTGGTTGAAGGAGCACGCCTGGAAAGTGTGTAAGCGTCTAAACCGCGCTTCGGGGGTTCGAATCCCCCTCTCTCCGCCAGATTGAATGCGTGTCCTCTCGCAGAATGCTCCCACCCTGGTGGCGGTGTTCAAATGAGGAAAGACCGCGCCACTGGCGCGGTTTCGTCTCTATGGTGGCCCCGTCGGCCCCTCGCGACGCTAGGTCGAAAACCCCGCCAGGGCCGGAAGGCAGCAACGGTATCGATCGACGCGGGCGCCGAGGTCAGCCGGCGGGGTTACCACCCTTCTACGACGACGAACGATCAGCCTCGATCGCAGGCAGCGGCTGCGCCTATAAGAAAGCAACAGCCATCCCGGCGTGTCATTCGTTCCGGCCGTGGCGACGGCACAGAGATCCTTGCGGCGGCAGGCTATGCCTGGCGCGGTCAGCCGGCGGGGTTACCACCCTTCTACGACGACGAACGATCAACCTAGATCGCAGGCAGCGGCGTGCGCCTGCAGAAAGCAAACGCACCTCCCGCCTGCCACTCCATTCGGCAGCTAGCACAGCAATGAGCCACTATCGTTG